>NZ_PSYW01000104.1 GCF_003383095.1 Haloferax sp. Atlit-12N | reverse complement strand
GTCCGCTTCGGCGCGTTCGCCCGCACGCTTCGATGGTGCGAGGCTCACGCGCAGACCCCCCTCTGTTCGGGTGGAAAACCGCGGCAAAACAGGCCGCTTTGTTTATATACCCAATGGGACCGCCCGGTTTCGAACCGTTGACGATAACGGACTCCTGAAACCGACGAACCCACTAACGATTCCTGACACTCTCTATGGGGTGCAAACGTTGACATTGTTTCACTTCAGTCGAGGCTCAATT
>NZ_PSYW01000103.1 GCF_003383095.1 Haloferax sp. Atlit-12N | reverse complement strand
CGACAGCAGGAAGGTCCGGAGCACGTCGGGACCGAACTCCTCGACTACGTCGGCGACGCTGAAGTAGTTGCCAAGCGAGGAGGACATTTTCTCCTCCTCGGTCTCCAGCAGGCGGACGTGGAGCCAGTACTTCGCGAACTGCTCGCCGGTCGCGGCCTCGCTCTGGGCCACCTCGTTCTCGTGGTGGGGAAAGACCAGGTCCTGCCCGCCGACGTGGATGTCGATGGATTCGTCTAAGTGTGTCATCGACATCGCCGAGCACTCGATGTGCCAGCCGGGTCGGCCTTCATCCCACGGAGAGTCCCAGGTCTGTGCGGTCTGGCAGGCCTCCTCGGCCGGGGCGGCCTCTGGGTGCTGATGTTCGGCGATGTCCTCGGGGTCGACGCCGCCGGCCTTCCAGAGCGCAAAGTCGGCCGGGTGTCGCTTCTC
>NZ_PSYW01000102.1 GCF_003383095.1 Haloferax sp. Atlit-12N | reverse complement strand
GGTCCGTTGGATCTTCTTCGCGACCTCGGGGATCTCGTACTCGTCGAGGTCCTTGTCGGCGGCCTCGTGGTCGACGCCGCCGCCGCCGTCGCCCTTCAGGGCGTCGCGGGTGACCATCGCACCGACGCCGCCGAGCAGGACGACGTAGGCGATGCTGATGACGCCGCCGGCGAGCCCGAGCGATTCGAGGTAGTAGACGCTGGCGCGCCCGGCCTCGATGCCGATCGTCGTGCCGGTGATCATGATCACGCCGAGCTTGTAGTCCACCTGCCCGAGGTCGTGGTGTTTCAGCGTCGCGATGACGGCCGTCCCGAAGACGAACGCCATCCCGCTGCCGACCGCGACCGGCGCCGGGTACTCCAACATGAGCAGGGCCGGCGTGACGAGGAACGACCCGCCCATGCCGAAGAACCCGAACAGGACGCCGACGACGAG
>NZ_PSYW01000101.1 GCF_003383095.1 Haloferax sp. Atlit-12N | reverse complement strand
GAGCTTGGCGTCACGAAGGCCAGTATTCACTATCATTTCGAGAAGAAGGGAGACTTAGGGATTGCTGTATGTGAAAGGATTCAACAAGGGTTAGAGAGAACTTTTACATTGATGAAGGAGTCCACTTTGCCAGCTGAGGAAAAGCCATTTGCCTTTATTATGCAGCGAATAGAATTTCTAGAGCAAGACGGCATTTGCCCTATCTCAGCTTTACAGGCAGATTATCAAGAATTACCGCAACCAATGCAAGAAAAACTTCAGCAGCTTAGTCAAATGGAAATCGATGTCTTTGTTGAGCTATTGAAAGAAGCTAAACAACAGGGCGCACTCCAAGCTACTCATGATTTGGAGGCTCTAGCTGTATTACTTATTTCAAGTACGAAAGGGGCCTTACAATATAAACGTGTTTTAGGAGAAGCGTTCTTTCTAAAGATGCTG
>NZ_PSYW01000100.1 GCF_003383095.1 Haloferax sp. Atlit-12N | reverse complement strand
CGACGGCGCCGAGCGGCCGCGTCAGTCGAAGCCGCGGTCCGCCAGCCGCGCGCGCCACGCCTCGTCGACCCGCCCCTCCGCGACCAGCTTCTCGACGTGCGCGACGACCGTCGCCCGGGCGAGGTCCCGCACGCCGGTGAGGTCTTTTTCGTAGGCGGCGTCGACGACCGACTCGACGTCCGTCGCGCCGGCGTCGATCGCGGCGGTCACGTCGCGCTCGCGGTCGAGCCGGTGGTCGATCAGCCGCTGACAGGTCGCCTGGGGATCGTCGATCGGCGGCCCGTGCCCGGGGAGCAAGCGACCGTAGCCGGCGTCGCGGACCCGTTCGAGGCTCGCGAGGTACGCGGACAGGTCGCCCTCGGGCGCGGCGACCGCGACGCTCCCCTCGGCGACGGCGAGGTCGCCGCAGCACAGCACCGCGCGCCCGGGGGCGTCGGGG
>NZ_PSYW01000099.1 GCF_003383095.1 Haloferax sp. Atlit-12N | reverse complement strand
TGGGTGACGTGCGGGGCCGTGTATTTCGACTCCGTCATCGCCGAGCCAATCGTCTGCCTGATTCCGGTGTATGGCTTTCGAGATTCCGGGCGCGCTGGCTCGTCTGTCGCTGCTCTCCTGGCTACCGCTTCTCGATCCGTTTTCTGTGCTTGCTGGTGTGCCTCTGCGTACTCCCGGACCGTTTCGAGCGTGACAAAGGGTTCTCCGTCTTTTCGTTCATCGGTGGGAACGGTATTGAGGTCAATTCCTTCCTCCGCTGCGATGTGTCTGGTTTTCGGGACAGCAACGGTCGTTTCCCGGTCTGCCGTTTCTTGCATCTGTGCCTAACTGACAGACTGCGCCGGGGCAGACTGCTGATCTCGTTGCCCCGCGGCAGCGGTCTGCTGATTTGAACGCTCCTGAGTCGAGGACTCGCTCGCGTACGCGCGTATATCTGACT
>NZ_PSYW01000098.1 GCF_003383095.1 Haloferax sp. Atlit-12N | reverse complement strand
GAGCTGTTCGGCCTTGAGCAGGCCCTTGTAGACGACGACGTCGGTGGCGAGGGAGACGACGTAGAACCGCTCGTGGCCCGCCGGTTTCTCTTCCTCGACAGTGATTTCGAGCGCCCGGCGGCCGACGTACAGCTGGTTCTCGAAGGCGTCGCCGGTCTTGCCCGTCGCGGAGGTGACGAAGAACTGGACGATGTCCGGCTCGGATTCAAGCGCCGTCGCGCCGAGGTCGCTGTTGTCCGTGGGAACGTCGCGCCAGTCAATGACATCGAGACCCTCAGCGGCGAGTTCCGTCTCAACGAGGTCTTTCAGACTGTCGGCGACTTCGTCGTCCTGCGGGAGAAAGAGCGTGCCAACGGCGTACTCGCCAGCGGGCGGCAGGTCGGCGTCGACTTCGGCAGTGAAAAACTCGTGTGGAATCTGGAGCATGATGCCCGCCCCG
>NZ_PSYW01000097.1 GCF_003383095.1 Haloferax sp. Atlit-12N | reverse complement strand
CGCAGCACCTCATAAAAATCATGGGTCAAGAACTCCACGGTATTATGTGGTTTGAATTTGGCATTTGGATAAAATGAATTGCGATAGGCTCTTGTATGGTCACGATAAATAATCTCTACCATAAAGTGTTCTGGCAACGTTACCTGTAATGCGGCACGAGGGATCTTCATAGAAGACTCTACCAGTCGCTTGGTTTCCATTATGGTTAGTTGTGGACTGACACTAATCGTCGCATTGCCGATGCCTTCCTTTGTAGCAAACGTGACAATGTGTTCATTTATCGCCTGAATCTCTTCTGTCAACCCCACATCGCCACTTACGAAGGACACGGGCACATCGTGTAACGCTGCTGCATACGTATTGATCAGAAATTCGCTCGCATATTCGCCATTAATTTTGACATCTGCGTATGTGCAAAGCGTGTGGGCTAGTGGGTTGCGCTC
>NZ_PSYW01000096.1 GCF_003383095.1 Haloferax sp. Atlit-12N | reverse complement strand
CTGGACTTTGTGAGGTTGGTGGACAGAAATCGGTATCAGGACGTTCTACACATTGCTGTTCTATCCAGCGGGCTGCCACTGTAGCCATCTGTGCACGCGTAATCGAACCGTTTGGCTGAAAACTTGTTGCAGTAATTCCTTTAAATAGTCCTGTTTCTGTTACAAATTCTATAGCATCTTTAGCATCATGCTTCACAGTATCCGTAAATGTTGCACTTGCCTCCGGGATGTCATTGTTAGTTATATGACGTGCAAACATACTCGCCATTTGTGCGCGTGTAACAGGAGCATTTGGACGGAAGGTATCATCTTGATAGCCTTGAATGTAAGGTAGATGGGTAACACCCTCAGTAATTGGCTCCTTCACTTCTTCTTCCTTCTCTGGTAAGTAGAGAATGGAGAAGGTGGAGAATTTATTCACCTCAAACTGTAAACCTGTTATTCCCTTTT
>NZ_PSYW01000095.1 GCF_003383095.1 Haloferax sp. Atlit-12N | reverse complement strand
GTCTGTCCGTTGCCGTCCACGCCCGCGATCCCGAACACCTCGCCGCCGGGCACGTCGAAGGAGACGCCGTCGACCGCTCGGACCCCGCGGTCGTCCTCGACGACCACATCCGAGACCGACGCGACGACGTCCCCGGTCTCCGCGGCGCCGCGGTCGACGTCCATGAGCACCTCGCGGCCGACCATCAGCTCCGCGAGCTCCTCCTGGCTGGTCGCGTCCGCGGCGACGGTCCCGACCTTCCGGCCGTCCCGGAGGACCGAGATCTCGTCGGCGGCGCGCATCGCCTCGCCGAGCTTGTGGGTGATGAAGATGATCGTCTTGCCCTGCGCCGTCAGCTCTTCTAACACCTCGAACAGCTCGTTGACCTCCTGTGGCGTCAACACGGCGGTGGGCTCGTCGAGAATGAGCGTGTCGGCGCCCCGGTACAGCGCCTTCAGGATCTCGACGCGCTGTTGC
>NZ_PSYW01000094.1 GCF_003383095.1 Haloferax sp. Atlit-12N | reverse complement strand
CATGGCGATATGCCAATAGCGCTGCGGCCAACCTAGATAGCCGATAAACAGCAGCGGCATGCCCAGCGCGACCAGCAACCAGACGGCGCTCGCCCAAGGTCGCCCTTCCGTCATGCCGCCCAGCGCCACCGAGCCCAACTCCAGCAGCGCCAGCAGCGCCATTTGCGGCCAGCCGATGTCGCCGTAGCCGTAACCGTATTGGTAGACGTAACCGACCACCAGCGAGAACAACAGCATGGCGCCGCTGAAAACGCTGAGCGCCGAACGGCGGTCGCGCGGCCGGCCCGGCGCCGGGCGCCAGGCCAGACGGAAATAGCGCAGGAACGGCAGATTGCTCGCCCAGAACGGGTTGGCGGACGGCCTGTCGCCGCTGACGCCGTAGCTGAACGGCGTGGTCGGCAATGCCGGGCAGAAGGTGCCGAACAGTTTGTCCCAGAAGATAAAGCTGCCGCCGAAGT
>NZ_PSYW01000093.1 GCF_003383095.1 Haloferax sp. Atlit-12N | reverse complement strand
CCCGACTGCGTGAGAGCGAATCTGCGGTCGGAAAAGTCGAACGCGTTGCCGTCCTCGAATCCGCCCGTGGAGAAGGATGGGGTCGGCGACTGATGGACGCACTCGAAGCAAAAGCACGTGAACGCGGCTTCGACCGCCTCCTACTTCACGGCCAAACCTCCGCGGAAGGGTTCTACCACGAGTTAGGCTACGAAACGACGAGCGACGTGTGCGACGAGGCTGGCATCCCGCACGTCAAGATGGAAAAGAGACTCTAGTCACGGACCACGACAACACATGACAGTGTAAGATACATATTCAACCCCAGACATAAGTATGTCTAAGAAAATCAAATGAGATAATCGGCAGTATATCTATATACGGTTCCTCATTCGTCCTTCGGGCATGCTCAACGCGCTCTCGTCACTTGTCGTGGGGGCAGTGACCAGTTCAGAGACACAGGCAGAGACGGGCGGGTCG
>NZ_PSYW01000092.1 GCF_003383095.1 Haloferax sp. Atlit-12N | reverse complement strand
AACATCGACTACTCCGGCCTCCTCGAGGAGGCCGTCGCGGAACGGACGCTCGTGCGCGCCATCGCGTACGTCATCCGCGCCGACTCGCCCGAGGAGGAGAGCTTCTTCGAGGCGCTCCGCGACATCGGCTTCGATACGAAGATCAAGGAGATCAAGACGTTCGCCGACGGCTCGAAGAAGGCCGACTGGGACCTCGGGATGAGCCTCGACGCCGTCTCGCTGGCGAGCCACGTCGACACGGTCGTCCTCTGCACCGGCGACGGCGACTTCGCCCGGCTCTGCTCGCACCTCCGCCACGAGGGCGTCCGCGTGGAGGCGATGGGGTTCGGCAACTCGGCCGCCGACGAGCTGATCGAGGCCGCCGACGACTTCGTCGACCTCGCGGAGGAGGAGGAGACGTTCCTGCTGCAGTCGGCGCACGCCCCGTCCGGAGTTGCGAGCGGGCGTCCGAGCGCGGCC
>NZ_PSYW01000091.1 GCF_003383095.1 Haloferax sp. Atlit-12N | reverse complement strand
GCATTGCGTGTATATGGTCGATATATTGTTGTGTAATTTCAGCCATTGGGATATCATAGATATCAATTTCCAATCTGTGAATTAAATGCAATAATAAATCAAGAGGCCCTGAAAAGGCTTCTAATTTTACTTCATAAGACATTATTTTACCACCCTGAGATTCTATGTTCTTTAAGTATAGTGGAAAGGAGTCCAAAATGCATCCACAGCATCATACTTTATTTATAGATTACTGTGCCTATTTTAATGGCAATCAAGATTTTTTTGAATGCCATGAAGTGCTAGAGGAATATTGGAAGGAAATTGCACCTGGCGATAAAATGCATCCACTTGTCGGCTATGTGCAGCTGGCAACAGGTTTTTATCATTGGCGACGTGGTAACAACACTGGTGCTATACGAATACTAGAAAAAGCACTTCATAACTTTCAAGAAAATGAAGGGCATGTTTTTTTCCAAGAA
>NZ_PSYW01000090.1 GCF_003383095.1 Haloferax sp. Atlit-12N | reverse complement strand
GCGCCGGGCCTCGACGAACCGCTCGATGTTCTGGCAGCTCTTGACGACCCGCAGGAGCAGTTCGTCGGCCGCGCCGGTGTCGTCGCGGTCGAGTCTGAGTTCGCTCGTGACGAGCGTCACGAGCACGGTGTAGTCGAGGGGGAACGTCTCGCCATCGGGAAGCCGGTAGACGCCGGGCAGGTCGAACTGGTGGCGACCCGTCGGCGACCGGTACGAAAGCGGGACGTAGAGGTCCACGCCCTGCTGAGAGAGCGGCGCGTGGACGACTACCTCGGCGTCCGCCTCGACCGGCACGTCCCCGGCTGGGACGACGGCGTAGTCCCCGGTCTCCCGGAGGTAGCAGTTCAGGAAGCTGTGTATCGTCGCTGACTCGGCTGTGTCGTTCGGATTCATGCGTGTCGGTCGTCGGTCGTCGGTTCGAGAGCGGTTCCGCGGTCCGAAATCTCGCGCAGGAGGTCTCGG
>NZ_PSYW01000089.1 GCF_003383095.1 Haloferax sp. Atlit-12N | reverse complement strand
CGCCGTCCGACCCGTCGGAACCGTCGCCTGCGTCGTCACCGTCGTTCGAGTCGTCGCTGTCGCCCGAGTCGTCATCGCCGTCGTTCGAGTCGTCGCTGTCGTCACCAGTGTCGTCATCGTCGCCGTCGTCCGGGGAGTCCGTGGACTCGGGCGTATCGGAGTTCTCGTCGTCCGTATCGTCATCATCACTCTCGTCGTTATCGTCGTCATCTCTATCGCCGTCGTCATCGTCACCGCCGCCGCCGCCACCACCACCGCCGCCACCGGCGTCGTCGTCGGAACCGACCGCGAGCGTCTCGACGCCGTCGACGCTCATCTCCTTGCCGTCGGCGTCGAACTGGGTGAACCCGTTGAGCCGGTACGAGGCGTCTTCGTCCACGTCCTCGCCGGCGGTCACGCGATACTGGAGCGTGACGTTCTCGCGGTCGCCGTAAGTGGCGAACAGTTCGTCGTTGGCGTCGCG
>NZ_PSYW01000088.1 GCF_003383095.1 Haloferax sp. Atlit-12N | reverse complement strand
GTAGTCGACCAGTTCGTACGGACCGGTCCCGACTGGGTACTCGGCGTACGTGTAGGGGTCGTCGACGCTCTCCCAGATGTGCGCCGGGAGGATGGGGAGGTCCGCGAACGTGATGTCCGCCAGCGTCGGTGCGGGGTACGCGCACTCGAACCGGACCGTCTCGTCGTCGACCGCTTCGATGGCGTCGATTTCGGGGGCGTCGCTCACGTGGTGCGTGTAGCGATTCGGCTCGGCGTCGCGGAAGTAGCGATAGGTGAACACCACGTCGTCGGCGGTGAACGGTTCGCCGTCGTGCCACGTGGCGTCCGGGCGAACGGTCGCGGTCCACGTCGTCTCGTCGACTTGCGTCGTCTCCGTCGCCAGCCCCGGCATCGGGTCTTCGACGTACGGCGACGGCGCGAGCAGGCGGTCGTACACGAGGTCCTTCAGCCAGTCGAACGAGCTGCCGCTACTCACGTAGATGT
>NZ_PSYW01000087.1 GCF_003383095.1 Haloferax sp. Atlit-12N | reverse complement strand
ATGACGAGTCCGAGGGTGCCGGCCGCGATGGTCAGGAAGCCCGCGAGACTCGCCGCCCCGACGACGATGAGCACCGGTCCGAGGACGGCGCGCGTGATACGGTCGTAACCTCCGACGTTCTTCTCCATGGTTGATTCACCGATACCTAGGTACGCGCTCTGCGGCTAAATCGTAGATTGGTGATTCCCGCGCCCGGAGACGCGTGACTGTCACGCCGGCCGACACGTCGACAAAAGCTAACTCCCTTGGCCGCGTCTCCCCCGCGTATGTCCCGGCTCTCGTTCCTCCTCCCCGGCGAAGACGACACAATCGGTCGGTTTCTGACGCTCACGCTCGTCATTTACGCCGTTATCAGCGGTTTCGAAATCCTCGGCGTCCTCTGGGCGATGTGTCTCGCGATGGCGGTCTGGACGCTCGCCACCGCGATTCAAGGGTTCCGGTACGGCTACCTCGAAGGCGCGACGTA
>NZ_PSYW01000086.1 GCF_003383095.1 Haloferax sp. Atlit-12N | reverse complement strand
CTCGGTGACGAAGACGTCGAGAACTTCGCCGACTGAAAGAGAGATGAATGCGCTCGTGTCTACAACGAGCATTTAGAGGTCTGCGAGTTTGTCTGCGAGTTCTTCACCACGATCAAGTACCTCTTTCGAAGCGCGGACGGCTTCGGCATCTTGCCGCCCGATAATCTCGACAAGCTTCTCGAACTCGATGTGGTCGTCTAGATACAGCTCGACAACGGCCTCACGAAAGCTCTCATCAGACTCTTTCTCTTCGAGATACTGTCGGAGGGCTTCGATGAGGATTTCTGTTCGATTCTTGTGAGTGACCTCAGCCGCAATGTCGGCGTGTGCCACCAACTCCTCGGGCAGTCGGAAGTTGACTCGTTTTGTGCTCATGTACATACGTTGTGTGTACAAATAAAAAACTGTGTCGGCCTGCCCGTCACTTGGTTACACTTGCGTGTACAGACCGCGTAAATCGAGAGTCAG
>NZ_PSYW01000085.1 GCF_003383095.1 Haloferax sp. Atlit-12N | reverse complement strand
TTTTGGAGATACCGGCGGTGGGCCGGTGACAAAATCCCTCTTGCCATTTCGTCAAGACTCATGCTTTACCAATCACATCTTCATGTCCGTAATGCTTTATACGTTGTGCCCTAAAGCGGGATATATGTCTGCCACGGACACGCGGATTCCGGTGTCGAAGGATGTGCGGCGCGACCTCCGGGTTCTCAAGGCGCGGGAAGGCCGACGGTCATACGATGAGACAATTGCGGTGGTGCTTGACGCATATCTCTCTGAGAAGGTGGATTAATAAACTATAGTCGTGACTAGCGAACTAGTTGAATCAAACGACGCCGGGAGCACACGAGTCTGCCAGGACTTCGCTCCTATCGGCGTCGAAGGATGCTTACGCGGACACGGCGGGCGGGTGGCCCGTTGTCCTAACTCAACCAATGTGGTTGGGGCTTATGGGATTATCGGATTTTCACCCGGCGTTAGTGTTCGCACAAAA
>NZ_PSYW01000084.1 GCF_003383095.1 Haloferax sp. Atlit-12N | reverse complement strand
CACTTCGGTTGTTGAAGCTCATGGCTGCGCCCGTTCGGTCTCTCGATACGTGACGCCGAGGTCGAGGTCCTCGTACATCCGGTCGAGCATCGCCAGCGCCGACTGGAACTGGGCGTAGTTTTCGCGCATGTACTCGATCGTCTCTGCTCTCGGGATCACCGGGTACCCTTCGACGTGCTCGATGTCGAGTGACGCGCGTGGCTCAAGGACGATCTGCAGCGGTCCGTTCAACTCGTCTCGGGGCTGTCGCTCGAATGCGGTGGGGAGGTCGAAGGACTCGAAGAATGTCTCCCAGGCGTCGACGTCCTGCTCACGAACAGCGAGGAACAATGGATAGTCGTCGGGCTCGCGACCGACCTGGTAGCCGCCCTGAGTCCACACGTAGACGGCGTCGATCCGCGTGAACGCGAACGGCCAGTCACCGAACTGTGGGATGACGTACGTTTCCTCGATGGAGGGTGGACTGACGCCGG
>NZ_PSYW01000083.1 GCF_003383095.1 Haloferax sp. Atlit-12N | reverse complement strand
GACGTCGTCACTCCCATCCCCGACGAACGCGTCCTCGTCCACGAGCCAAGCGACGAGGCATTCGATTCGATTCTCCAACTCGCGGTCTTCCATCGAGGCTGGACCGCCGCTCGCGACACCGACGAGGGAGAAGAGTGATGCAACCATCCGTTCTAGTTTAACGAAGAATCCAGTTGCTGTCTGTTGATTTGATATCGTCGCAACTACCTGATTGAGAAACCCGGTGGGAAGTATGACCTACAGCCCACCGGATTCGGTCATAGTTGACCGGATTCAAAGAGCGTTTCCCTCTGATGAGTTGCGCGAGCGTAGTGCTTAGGGGAAGTTATGCAGCTGGAATCTGATGTGTGAGTATGTCTGGAGATCGCCGCAAAGAGATCGTCCGTCACCTCAGTGAGGACGATCTCGACCGACTCCTTATGGAGTCTACTGACCAGAAACTCACTGAGCGGCTTATCTTCATCAAACGAGTTT
>NZ_PSYW01000082.1 GCF_003383095.1 Haloferax sp. Atlit-12N | reverse complement strand
GTGGCCAACCACGACTTTCCAAACACTGTTCTTATATACAAGCAGTTATTCCTTTTATAACCGGAAGACGTGTTCCTTTCATAGTGGATACCCTTCATCATTCTTTCTTACCTCGGTAGATGCCTCACTGCTGCAGCACGGGTATGCAGTCATCGTTGGCAGCTGGAGACGGCGGCATCGCCGCCGCTCTCTTCTGCCAGTCACCGCAGGTGACAGGGTTTTTTCCCCGCGGTGCCAGGTAGCCCCACAGGTGTAAGGCTACACGGCAAATCCAGCATTACTGTCGAATAAATACCCCGCGCAAGAAGATGCACGGCTGATCTGCCAGATATTCAAAAACGGCGGCGACCACTTGCGGCAACGTCAGCGGGGATAATCCATATTGCAGACGGTCTTCATTGATGATCGCCTGGTATCGGCGCAGACGTTTTTGGGTTTCTTCATCCAGTTTCATGGGCAACCTCGGGTTTCTGTGTT
>NZ_PSYW01000081.1 GCF_003383095.1 Haloferax sp. Atlit-12N | reverse complement strand
CCCATGATTTCGTTTTCCTCGCGGTCGGCGAACGCCTCGGGCGGCGCGGCGCGGATTCCGTCCGCGTCGAGCGCCGAGAGGTCGAGTTTCGTGGGGTCACCGACGCCGACCTGCGTCCGCTCGATTTGCTGAATATCGCGGAAGACGAGGTACGCGAGGCCCAGTAAGAGGGCGACGAGAACGCCAGCGACGATGAACGCACTGAGAACCAGTTGCGACCCCGGTTCGAGGAATCTGTACTGACTCCCGACGGCGACGAGCGCATCGTTCGCGAGCTTGATGCCCTCGTACTCGTAGAACGCGTAGACTAAGAGCCCGCCGCCGACGCCGGTGCCGGCGAGGAGGTTCCAGTGTTTTGTTGCGGTGCCTTTCAGGTCTAACTTCTCGCTGCCACGCTTGGCCGTGACGACGACTCGCGCGAGATAGAGACTGAAGGCGTACAGCGAGATGACCGGCACCGCCCACATGATTTGGGTGAA
>NZ_PSYW01000080.1 GCF_003383095.1 Haloferax sp. Atlit-12N | reverse complement strand
GGTCTCGTCGACTACGCCCATTGCTACAAGTGTCGGTAAGTGGTTCCGAACCGACTGCGTCGAGATTCCCGCTTTCTCGGCTAACTCTGTCTTGCTAAGGCTCAGATTCGTCGCGAGCAACGTACTAATCATCGCCCGAACCGTGGGGGTTGCGTCCTCTAAGAGACGCTTCGACGGGAGACTCGCGAGTGAAAGCCGTACTTCGCTACTCCGAATCTCTCTCGGTGTCGCTTCTTGAGACAACACTCGCCCGATTGCGTGGGCTACGTCGTACGGTGTCCGTGCAAACCCAGAGAATAGCCGTATCGCGTCTCTCGTCGCGTCGAGATCTTTCGCCCGACACATTGCCCGTGTTACTCGTGCAACCGTACTCGGACCATGCTCGACGACCACAGGGACTTTGAGCGCAATCTCCGGCGCGTCCTCGTGAATCTCCCCAGGGTTCGACAGTCGGTCTTCTATTACGCCGGCGACGTGGTCC
>NZ_PSYW01000079.1 GCF_003383095.1 Haloferax sp. Atlit-12N | reverse complement strand
AGAGCGCGATAATCCGCTACATCACGGGGTATTACAGTGCCGTTCGGCCTCACTGGTATAACGGCGGTCTGACGCCAAACGAATCTGAGCGGCTGTACTACTTACAGTCTAATGCGGTGGCCAGTTTTAGTTGACCACTACAAACCACATTTGCCGGGCTGCAGGTATTTCGCCGCGGTTGACTTGTCTTGAAGCGTCTCAAAAATCTCCGGTCTGATCGTCTTCATTTTTTCACCTATCATATTGTTTACATAAAAATATGCGAAATATACCCAATAATAAGAAGTAATGTCGTACTTATATACGGCATCAGCAATTCTGAATATAATTTATCATTATCTTCTGACGAACGGGGAATTCCCCTTCCCAATCCAAACAGGCAAGCTAGGCCGACAGCCCATGCCAAATTGATAGGCGTTATGCCAAAAGGCACAATAAACCACGACCAAAGTATGGTTGCTGAAAATCCAATATAAATAATT
>NZ_PSYW01000078.1 GCF_003383095.1 Haloferax sp. Atlit-12N | reverse complement strand
GCATTTGCAGTAGGCAATACAGTTGTATTAAAGCCAGCAACACAAACGCCACTAAGTGCTATCGTTATGGCTGAGATTTTCCGAGAGGCCGGATTACCGGATGGGGCATTACAAATTGTGACAGGAAGTGGAGGCGAGCTAAGTGATACACTTGTCACACATCCATACGTCAAAAAAGTAACCTTTACAGGAAGTGGTAAAGTTGGCTTGAAAATTAAAGAAAAAGTAGGCTTACGTAAAGTAACTTTAGAGCTAGGTTCTAATGCAGCAGTAATTGTCGAACCATCTACGCCAATAAATAAAATTATTGGTCGTTGTGTAAGCGGTGCTTTTAACTTTGCTGGACAAGTATGCATTTCGTTACAACGTATATATGTGCATTCTTCCATTATTGATGAATTTACTAAAGCATTTGTTGCAGAAACAGAAAGGCTTATAGTAGGAGATCCATTAGAGAAGACTACAGATGTTAGTGCCATGATAAACC
>NZ_PSYW01000077.1 GCF_003383095.1 Haloferax sp. Atlit-12N | reverse complement strand
TTTTTCACCTGTACTAATAATGACAGAGCTTGGATTGTGGAAGAAGTGGTCTTCATCACTTCCAATAGGTTTTACATCTTTTAAAGCGATGAATTTTGGAACATCACCAATATAAACGGATTTTGTTTTCCCATCCCATGTTACTTCTTCACCTAAAGATTCAGCAATAAATCGCATTGGGACATATATTGTGCCTTGATAATTAAATCCAGCTTGACCTTCTGGCGGTACTTTCTCAACCTTATCTACATAGTAATTAATTGGATCCTGAGACACGCTAATCTTTTTCAGGTCACTTGCTGCTTCCGTTGTTGAAAAGTAGGTAAAAGTCAAACCTCCTACTATAAAAAACCCTAAGTAACTAGTTATTATAAATAGCTTTTTCATAAAATCACTCCTTAAAATAAACATAGATATATGTAATTATACCAGAAATTTCATACAGGCTTTAAAGATTTATATCAGGATTATTTTTTGAGCAATTATAC
>NZ_PSYW01000076.1 GCF_003383095.1 Haloferax sp. Atlit-12N | reverse complement strand
CAATCGCTCAAAAAATGTCAGATTCAGAACATGATGACATTTTTGGTCAATTACGTATGACAGGCGTTGATGAAAAAGATACAATTGATCGCATTCATCTTTTATATCAATTAGAAGATGGTTCATGGACAACTTACGAAACATTCCGTTTGTCTGGAGCTGAGTAATTGTTGCATAACGTTAAAATTGTTGAAACAAAACAAGAACACGATGATGCCTTTGCTATTCGCAAAAAAGTATTTGTTGAAGAGCAAGGTGTTCCGCTTCATCTAGAATGTGATGCTGAGGATGCAACTGCAACACATTTCATTATGTATGATAACGATGAGCCTGTAGGAGCAGCACGTTTACGTAGTATTGACAACAATACAGCTAAAATTGAGCGTGTTTGTATTTTACAATCCCAACGCGGGAAAAAATTAGGCGCTTTAATTATGAAGGAAATGGAGAAGCATGCCATTTCTATCAATAAAAAAACCTTAAAACTTCATG
>NZ_PSYW01000075.1 GCF_003383095.1 Haloferax sp. Atlit-12N | reverse complement strand
CAGGAGCTGTTCCCAGAGACAGTGTTTACGCGAGAACGCTGGGCGAAGACCTTCCGGTCTCTCGCCCAGCTCATGCTCGAAGATCTGGCCCAGTCGTTCGGCCATCCACCGCCGAACCTGTCGGAACTGCTGTTTCGTGACGCCCGCCAACCAGAGAAATCGCGGCTCTTACTCAACGAACGAGTAGCTGAGGCCTTCAGGAGGCGATCCAGTGCTTAACCGAACACCAATGCTCTCCAGAGGCATCGTCGTAAGATGCTGTTTCAGCCAATTCTTCGAGAACTTGCTTGGGGAGCAGGAGTTCGTGTGACTCAAGAAGCAAATCGAGTGGGTTTGTCGTGGCGTCTGCTACGGTTCCCAAACTAACGAGGGCAGACGTATCAGCGACGATGCGCACCATCTATGTGTCGGCCAACTCTTCTGCCACGTCGTCAACGAATGCCTCGCTCAACTGCTGTTTCAGGAGACGAAAATTTGCGGCCTCCTCGTGACCGACG
>NZ_PSYW01000074.1 GCF_003383095.1 Haloferax sp. Atlit-12N | reverse complement strand
GTAAAGAAGTCAACAGAGTAGAGACAAATTCAGAAGGTAAATACCTATTCCAAAATGTAAAAAATGGAGATTATACAATTGAATTTGAAACGCCAAAAGGTTATGAATCAACAAAACAAAATGTAGGTGGAAATGTAGGATTAGATTCAGACGGAAATAAAGTTTCTCTAAATGTAGCTGGATCAAACAACTATACAATTGACAGTGGATTTGTAAAATCTGAAGGTGAACCAGAAAAACCAGAGTCCGGCTATGAAATTGGGGACTATGTATGGGAAGATAGTAATAAAGACGGCATACAAAATAAAGAAGAGAAAGGTATATCTGGTGTAAATGTTGTACTTAAAGACAAAGAAGGAAAAGAAGTCAACAGAGTAGAGACAAATTCAGAAGGTAAATACCTATTCCAAAATGTAAAAAATGGAGATTATACAATGGAATTTGAAACGCCAAAAGGTTATGAATCAACAAAACAAAATGTAGGTGGAAATGTAGGATT
>NZ_PSYW01000073.1 GCF_003383095.1 Haloferax sp. Atlit-12N | reverse complement strand
CAGACAGCGGGACAGAGTGGTCATTCATTGCAGCGCTGGTTGCTGCTGCATAACGACTTTTTCCCGTTCAGGGTCGGGTTCTGTAGCAGCAGGTGTATGTACCGCAGACAGGGATCATCAAGTGACGGTCCTGACACCGACCGACGTATTGTGGACAACAGCGCGGTTGATGCCAGTACACTGGTATGTATGCGGTTCCGAATGGTCCGACCAGTGCGACAGTTCCTCCTCGAACAGCCGGTGCCACGCATCCGGGTACGCAGTCTTCGAGACGTTGACTGAGACGGTTGTCGCGGAAGGTGACTTGCCAGCCCGTGGCGAAACAAGCGTCCTGTTCTGGATAGTGGTCTCGATGGTAATGCGGCTCGACGACGAGAAATCCGTCTGTCCATCAAGCGAAAGGACAGAAAGGTAGACGCTGCCGCTTTCGGGAGTACACCGAAAGCCAGGTTTCCGTGAGACAACCAGTCCCTCCTCCTGAACCCGGTACACTGCACCG
>NZ_PSYW01000072.1 GCF_003383095.1 Haloferax sp. Atlit-12N | reverse complement strand
TGTTCTGGGTGCAGAATACCGGGGCAATCAGAATTTTGGCGAAGTAGCCAAACAGGTTGAAGCTGTCGTTAAGCAGCTTCATGCCGGTACGGTTGCCCGCCGCGTTAACGGCACCGATGATATCAGCCGGGGTGACTTTGGTCGGATCGGCATAGTTATAACCGGCCTTCACCGTTGCATCCGCAGCAATGCTCTTACCGAGGTTGGTAATCACCCCTGTCTGTGCATCAAGCGAGTAGTCCTGACCTTCCACATAAGGCTGGCCGTCGCTGTCCGGTTTCAGTACCAGCTGCGCGACCACCGGATTAGCCAGTTGTGCTTTACCCGTCGCCTTGTCGAACGTCACATCCTCATCGGCCAGTGCGGTTTTATGCACAGCCGGATCAAGCACGTTAATGACCAGAACGGTGCCAGCCCCATGGTCGTAGATCGCATCCAGCGCCTGCGGAATGGTAAAGCCGGTGAGCTGGCTGCCAAACGTTGCTGCATCTTTCTCAGAC
>NZ_PSYW01000071.1 GCF_003383095.1 Haloferax sp. Atlit-12N | reverse complement strand
TCGGTTCCTTTAACCAGGGTTAACGAGAAAGGTCTGCAGCTCGGCGACGAAATCCTGCGGATTGGCCAGATGCGCGTTGTGGCCGGCCTGCGGCACGATGCGCAACGGCAACCCGGCGTCGCGCGCCAGCCGTTGAAATTTGGGATCGTTCTCACCGCACAGCACCCGCAGCGGCCCGGTCAGTTGGCGCAGCTGCGGTGCCAGATAGGGCTGCCGCCCGAGCGACGTGGCTTCGAGCATGTCGGCGATCGCCGGGCCGCTGTTGACCGAGCGCGCGGCGATCAGCGCCTGGCGGTGCACGTGGCTGAGCTCTTTGAACACCGGTTGCTGATACCAGTCCGCCAGGACTTCGGCAATCGGCTCACTGCGAAAACGCGCCGCCCATCGCGCATCCTGCTCGCAACGATCGCGGCGCTGTTGTTCGTCCTCAAGTCCCGGGTTGCCGCCCTCGACCAGCACGCCTTGCAGACCGTCGTGGCGTCCGTGGCAAGCGTGATACATG
>NZ_PSYW01000070.1 GCF_003383095.1 Haloferax sp. Atlit-12N | reverse complement strand
ATTTCGGTTATTTTAATTTCAAGTGTCTTTATTATGCTAACGTCGTCTGTAACCATCGATACGTTATGGCAAATCGTTGATTGGCGTATGCTACTATTCGTGCTAGCAATGATGTTTATTGTTCGACCGTTTTCGATTTGGATTGCGACCATTAATACGGGCTTAACATTGGAAGAACGGGCCTTAATTGGGTGGATTGCACCGAGAGGGATTGTAGCATTAACCGTTTCAGGTTACTTTACAACGGCACTACAAGACGTAGGTTTTCAAAGTGCACAATTATTAACAGCGCTCACATTAGCACTTGTTTTTGCGACAGTGGTTGCCCATGGCTTTAGCATTGGCTGGCTTGCGAAAAAATTAGATCTACAAGCTTCCACTGGGAAGGGTATTGTGATTGTAGGCGCTTCTCCATTTACAACACAGCTCGCAACGTCCCTGCAAAATAACGAAATTGATGTGTTGATGATGGATCGTGCATGGGAAGATTTATCTGCTGCTCGACAAAA
>NZ_PSYW01000069.1 GCF_003383095.1 Haloferax sp. Atlit-12N | reverse complement strand
AGCTCCTCGAACACCTCGGGGTACTCCAGCGGCCACTGGATCGTCTCGCGGAGCCGCTCTTTGGTGTCTTCGAGCCCGCCGACCTGGTCCCAACTGACGTCCGGGACCTCGACGAACACCTCGCGGAGCGCGGAGGGCTCGATGCCCTTCATCGCCTCCTTGAAGTCCGCCTCGGTCACCTGGATGTTGTTCAGCACGTCGGCGTCGATCTCGTCGCTCTCGAGGTCGATCTCCGGGCGGATGCGCCGCAGCGCGTGCATCGCGGACTCCTTCGCGAGCGACTCTAAGTCGGCCCCGACGAGGCCGTGGGTGTTCTCGGCGTACTCGTCTAAGTCGACCCCGTCGGTCAGCGGCATGTTCCGCGTGTGGACCTGGAGGATCTCCTTGCGGCCGTCGCGGTCGGGGACGCCGACCTCGATCTCGCGGTCGAAGCGGCCGCCCCGGCGGAGCGCCTGGTCGATGGCGTCGACGCGGTTCGTCGCCCCGATGACGACGACCTCGCCGCGCTCCTCGAGCCC
>NZ_PSYW01000068.1 GCF_003383095.1 Haloferax sp. Atlit-12N | reverse complement strand
GTATGGGAACTACCTCAACGATTCGCAGTCTGTCGCATGGATGAAGGCCCAAGTTGCTGTCGCTGAAGCGTATGAAAACGGTTCTTCAAAGGCACAAGCGAGAGTAGCCGCGAAAGAAGCGATAGCCGATTACTACGCTACAAGACAGATAAACTTCATCGAGCAATGGAATGTTTCACAGGGACAGATTTGGACGCTCTACCAACAGGCGGAGCAAGAGGATGGAATCTCGACTGTTCGCTTGGCTACATCACGTTCAACGACCTTAGCGACGCCAACCCAGACCGGTCGTTCCCTGCATCTGTCGAGAGTCAGACCCTGACGCTTGTGAATGGGTCTACCCGTCAGGCCCACTTGTGGCGTGTCGAGAATGGGAACGGTCCTGACGCAAGTGGGACTATCGGCATAACCAACATCGACTACTCAGGCAACCTCGCAGGGGCCTACATCAAGGGTCCAGATGCCAGCTACGACCAGCTTCAGGCCTCCGATTTCTATTATTACTACAATACGTGGCCTCGGTTCCAGACC
>NZ_PSYW01000067.1 GCF_003383095.1 Haloferax sp. Atlit-12N | reverse complement strand
TGTTTGACGTGGCAACTGAGGGTGAAGAGGAGTCACCGGGCGACGGGAACGGACATTCGGAAGCTCGCTCATCGCCCGTCCAAGCTAGTGAGGTTCCTGTCTCCGATAACGAACTCCGGAAGCGTGGCCTCAGCTATGATGATGTCCACTTCCTCAGCCAAGTTCTTGAGGTGATGAACCGCGAGGCTACTGAGTATACTCTCCTCAACTCGATGCGGCCCCTCCGAGATGAGTACGAAGACCTCCACTTGGAACGCTTGACGGAACAGAATCTCGTTGAGGACGCGTCTACAGCCGGTCAAAAGTACTATACTGTCCTCCCGGCAGGGCGGGCACTACTCGGACAGAAACTCCAAGTTGGTCCCGGGAAAGGCGATATCGGAGAGAAAACACCACACAAGGTCGGTGTTCGCCTCCTCGAACAGTGGCTCCAACAGCAGGACAATGTCGTTCGCGTCGAACCGTACTACGAATACGACGACAGGACGGTGTTCGACGTGGGTGAGTTCAACGACGCTGGCGAACTTGTTTGGGTCGGCGAAGCTGAACT
>NZ_PSYW01000066.1 GCF_003383095.1 Haloferax sp. Atlit-12N | reverse complement strand
GAAGAAAGTGTTAGCGGCCGGGCAGCACGGTCGTTCTCGAACATCAAAGACGCAATCAGCGAATTTGATGCAGCAGGCATGACCACGGTTCGAGGCTTCACGAATCTCAAACAGGAGGTCAACCTATGACTTGGCGACAGGCAACCCGTGAAGAGATCTACACCTACTACGCCGAGGAATTCCCCAGCTACGTTGACGACCTCCCTGAGTTCATCACAGCAAACGGGCCGAAACAGTATGCCGTCGCTTTTCGAGACCCACACCCGGTTCGCCAGGACGACGTCCCTGACAAGGACTTCATCCGCCGGGACACATGGCAGACGAATCGGTCCGGTAATCGGACGACTCCCGAGTTCAGCAGCTTTGAGGACGTCGTGGAGTTCATTCAGCACCCTGCTCGCAATGATCCTCTCGGTCAGCGCAACTTCGCACTCGCTGATCCGGCGCTCCTCGAGAAACCAAGTCCACTCCCTGAAGCCGTCTACTATGCGCTGGATCACTGGGAACGGCCATGGGTGCTGCTCGTCGATATCGACGCGAAAGACATCGCTCGGCAACGAGCCACGGATACAG
>NZ_PSYW01000065.1 GCF_003383095.1 Haloferax sp. Atlit-12N | reverse complement strand
AAAAATGCGATCATCATCGACGAAAGCTGTGACCTTGACTTGGCCGTCGACCTAACAGTAAGTGGTGCCTACGGTCTGGCGGGACAAGCCTGTACCGCTGCGAGTCGAGCAATCGTGTTGGAGGGTGTCTACGATGAGTACCTCGCCACACTCAAACAGCGCGTCGAGGACCTCGTCGTCGGGGATCCTGGCGACGAGCTGACGGACATTGGGCCGAACGTCTCCGCAAGCGGACTGCAGGAGGATATCGACTACATCGAAGCATGCAAAAATGCGGGTGCAACGCTCCTGACGGGAGGGTCGGAGCTCGACCGAGATGGCCACTTCATCGAGCCGACGGTCTTCGCCGACGTTGATCCGGAGATGAAGATCGCACAGGAGGAGATCTTCGGCCCAGTCTTGTCGGTCCTCCCGGTCTCGGACTTTGGGGAGGCGGTTCAGGTCGCAAACGACGTACAGTACGGACTAACGGCCGCTATTTGTACCGATCGACTTCACCACGCAATGTCTTTCATCGACGACATCGAGACTGGAGTCGTGAAAATCAACCAGAAACCCGGTGGGGTCGAGTACCAGATGCC
>NZ_PSYW01000064.1 GCF_003383095.1 Haloferax sp. Atlit-12N | reverse complement strand
TGTATCGCTTGGAACGACCAGAGACTGCGGGACAGTCGGTTTCACTTGCGGTAGACGGTAAGCTGGACGGTATACTCTTCACGTCGCCAAAGACGGTCGAACACTTTGTTCAGATTGCGACTGAACGTGACGCTGTCGCTGCACTACAACGCGAGCTAGAGGAAACGATTGTTGGGGCGATAGGAGCACCGACAAAACGTGCTGGTGACAAGCATGGGATCGCTGTTGATATTATGCCGGATACAGTGGGTTTCACACAGCTTGCCGACGTCACTATACGTCGAATTCTGGAGACCAAACAATGAGCACATTTCGTCTCCAACCTGTTAAATGGCTTTGAGTGTTCACAGACGTCTCACCGTAAACCACGTTACTCCAATGAAGAAGGTAGCGGCACCAGACACTAACAGGGTTTGACGATAGCCGAACAGCGCTGCAGCCTCGACACTAAGTGGCGGACCGACCGTCGTGCCGAGTCTGAGAACAGGTGATTTACTGGAATTACGGAGGCTACAAGCCGTCCGGCGAGTCCGATCACAAAAAGTAGCGCGAGCCCAGGGATGAGTGTTCGTCTCATTCAATCACCACGGGACCTGAATACC
>NZ_PSYW01000063.1 GCF_003383095.1 Haloferax sp. Atlit-12N | reverse complement strand
TGCCGAGTCTGGCGGGCCGACGACCGTGGCATGAATCCGAACGAGCACCTCGTCGTCATCGGGTATCGGCGTTGCAACCTCCTCGACGCGGAGGACATCCGCCGACCCGTACGTCTTGGCCACGACGGCCCGCATCTGCGCGCGACTCTTCACTGACTGTTCTTCGACACTGGGTGTCATCGCGGAGTACGTACGACGTCAGACAGCGTAAAGTGAGAGTACACCAGCCGAGCAGCCGGATTTCTATCAGTGGAGACCCCCTGGACACGGAACGTGTATGCGACACCCCGTCCGTGTTTGTCTCACACCGCCGTCGATCGAGTCACTCCTCACGGAGGTACGCGGGCGCCTCCCGGCGACCTGCGCGTAACAGGAGGACGCCGAGCGCAACGAACCAGACGATCTGGGTCAGGCCGAAGACGC
Organism: Haloferax sp. Atlit-12N; assembly: GCF_003383095.1. Lineage (NCBI taxonomy): Archaea > Methanobacteriati > Methanobacteriota > Halobacteria > Halobacteriales > Haloferacaceae > Haloferax > Haloferax sp. Atlit-12N. The sequence goes on along the minus strand of NZ_PSYW01000063.1, from coordinate 181 downwards.
CACCGCCGATCTCGCCCAGCACTGGAATCGCCGAAAGGATGCCTGCACTCCCAACCACGAGCCCGAAGTAATTCACCAGCCTGTGGAGTGCTCGCGTTCGAAGCGCGACTACGCTCACGAGGAGCGTCCAGAGGCCGCCGACAATGCCGTTGCCGCCGCCCAGCCCATCGATGACCGGACT
>NZ_PSYW01000062.1 GCF_003383095.1 Haloferax sp. Atlit-12N | reverse complement strand
GCTCACGAACGTAGTCGATGTCGATGTCGACGCCGAGACCTGGACCGTCTGGGAGGTCAACGTAGCCATCATCGTAGTCGAAGACCGAGGGATCTTCGAGGTAGTCTAGTACGTCGTTGCTCTCGTTGTAGTGGATGTCGAGGCTCTGCTCTTGAATGAGCGCGTTTGGTGCGACGGCGTCTACTTGGAGACATGAGGCGAGCGCAAGCGGACCGAGTGGGCAGTGTGGTGCCATCGCCACATCGTACGCCTCAGCCATTGCTGCGATCTTCTTCACTTCGGTGATGCCGCCAGCGTGTGAGAGGTCTGGCTGGATGACATCGACCGACTGGTCTTCGAAGACATGTTTGTAGTCCCACCGTGAATACATTCGTTCGCCGGTTGCGATGGGTGTCGATGTCTGCGCCGCAATATCCGGGAGTGCGTCGTTGTGCTCAGGGAGAACTGGTTCCTCGATGAAGAATGGCTCGTGCGGTTCGAGCGCCTTCGGCAGTCGCTTGGCCATCGGCTTCGTGACTCGCCCGTGGAAGTCGACGCCAATGTCGACCTCGGGACCGACCGCCTCTCGGACGGTTCGGAGACGGTCGACAGCGTCCGCGACAGCGCTTGGGTTGTCCACTCGTCGAATC
>NZ_PSYW01000061.1 GCF_003383095.1 Haloferax sp. Atlit-12N | reverse complement strand
GCTTTTATGGACGTGTCTTTGTCTAATGCCATTTGGTTAAGTCTTTTTTTTATTAGAGTATCTACTCGCATAGTTGAACTTTTGGAAATTGGCTTATAATTTTCTGTATACTTCACTGCTGAAGTGTCTATATCATCTAAAAATCCGTTTTTCTTTTCTTTGGCAATTTTGATATTATCTAAGAATCCTGACATGATAATCACCTATCCTTCTATTAATTCTATTCTTTCGACTAATTCTTTATATATTGCTTCTAGCATATGCAATACTCTTTTATCATGAGTATCTTTATCCCTAATCCCTTCTGCACCAAACTTCTTAATTCTTTCTCTTTGGAATATTTGATTTTCAAACAAAGCATTTGAAAAAGTTTTTTTAGATATCTCTAATATATGCTCATCAATATTACCGTTTTTTTTGATTAATACAGGTATTGCCCCTATCAATTCAAAGGGTAAATTTGATTCCTTTTTTCTATCTCGTAAAAAGTTAACAAATGATAAACTACTCTCACACGCAGATTGTTGTGTCTGGAATACCATAACAATATATTCACTTGCGTATACAGCATTATTTGTAAAATCTGAATTTATCGTTGGCGGTACATCTATAAAGATATAGTCAAAATTATAATCGTTTTTTATT
>NZ_PSYW01000060.1 GCF_003383095.1 Haloferax sp. Atlit-12N | reverse complement strand
TTATATGTACTGATGAAAGAGTACAGTATACCAGATGGGCCACGTCTACTACCACCATCCCGGTGACAAGCAGTTCTCTCTTGACTTCGTGCATCCAGACCCTACTGAAGTCGTCTCGCATATCGTCAACTACGACGACGACGTCGCTGTGAAGGTCCAGAAGTACGAGATTGACGAAGCGTTCTACGTCGTCTACACGTCCCGTGTCGATGGTGGCCCTGTTCGTGAGATCAACTTCGATCTCAAAGCGTCACTCGCGAAGATGAGCGAGGACAACAGAACCATCGTCGTTCGGCTGCTCGAGATCTACCGCGCCCTCATCGCTCAGAACGAGGAAGAAGAGGGCGTTCCCGTCGAGGCATACAAGCAAATTGATGTCGACGCGCTGCCGGACGTGCTTGATCGGACGGTCTGGGAGGGCCCAGCAACAGCCGTTGCAGGCCGACTCGCCTCAAACCTGATTCTGAAACACGCACTTCCGAACGCCAACCACCGGACTGCTGTCGCATTAGTTCAGTTCTACCTCCGACGCCTGAACTCGGATTTCTCGATGCCGGAAACGTCCGTCGAAGTCGACCCAGAATCGTACGACTGGCGAGAGTGGGTAAACGAGTACATCAACGAGTCAAAGCGGCTACTATCCGTTCGGCCGAAGAACG
>NZ_PSYW01000059.1 GCF_003383095.1 Haloferax sp. Atlit-12N | reverse complement strand
CTAACAATCACAGAGGGATAATTCGTGTAGTCGAATTTTAAACTTATTTCTGGAGTAGCTTAGTTATATTTCACGAAGCGGCACTAAAAATGACAACCGTAAAAATCTTTGATCCGGGTCACAACCTCGGAGGATGGGCGTGTTGCGTGCCTTCTATTCAAGCACAACAACGGAGAAATAGGTGCTGTCTATCGGTTTTGATTTCATATCACTCAGAAAACCTTTCCACGCTTTCTCACCGTGACGAACTCGGAAATCACGAGACGAGGGCCTAATCAAACACAAACCATGTGAAAATAAGACACGCAACAGAACCCAAACTCCGAAACTGTGCCGGGTACGCAGATATATTTTGTATAGTGGAATGAGGTTTATCCATGAATTGCCTCCCAACAGCCCCATTTTACTAATTGTGGTTGTGTATGACCCACTCCTGCATAAGCCAAAGTATTAACTCACTGGGAGAAAGTCGGTGAGTAATGAAAATCTCACATTCAGAATCACCCCAACACTCAGCGAGCGGGTTACTCTCCGGTGAGCAGGCGTGAATCAGCAGTCTGACTCCCGGGGTTTGGACGCAGAAGATAGGGCTTCAGACGAGGGACCGAGAGAAAAGCACTACAAGTGGTCACTGATGAGCCTCGACGAACTCGTCGACGTCTACTGGCAAGACATCGCACCGAAGCGATATCACGATGGATTCGACGAGGAA
>NZ_PSYW01000058.1 GCF_003383095.1 Haloferax sp. Atlit-12N | reverse complement strand
CGCGTAGAGGCTGTTGGTGATTTCTCTCATTATTTAGCCCCCCCCCCTCTGACGCTTATTTAGGGTGTGCTCAGCGACGCTACCATTTTGTTTTAAAACCTGAGCCATCCGAGGAAAGCTTCTTAGGACAGTCCCAATTAAGACAAGGTCTCGCTTGGCCTCTGCATCTTGTAGTGGCACACTGATACTGGCCACCTGATCGGAAGGTGATATTCTCACCTCCCCAACACCACAGGTGACCCAATGGCAAAACATTTCACGGCAGAATTTAAGCTCGAAGCAGCAAAACTGGTTGTCGACCACGGCTATACCTACGTTAAGGCGGCAGAAGCGGTTAACGTCAGCCTTTCGGCTATCACCCGTTGGGTTAATAAGCTGCGACTTGAGCGCCAGGGGAAAACGCCCGCAGGGCTTCCTCTGACGCCCGAACAGCTCGAGCTGCGCGAAATGAAGAAAAAGGTTCAGCGCCTTGAAATGGAGAACGAAATCCTAAAAAAGGCTACGGCGCTCTTAATGTCGGACGCACTCAACGGTTCACGGTAGTCGACAGGCTGAGAGCGCGATATCCGGTCGCTGTGTTGTGCCAGACTTTTGACATCCATCGCAGCAGCTACAGGCATTGGCAGGCTTCAGCGAATGAGCCCGACGGCGAACGTGTGGTCAAGCTCAGCCAGGTCATGGAGGCCTGGAACGCCAGCGGCGGTTCTGCCGGCGCCCGAAGCATCG
>NZ_PSYW01000057.1 GCF_003383095.1 Haloferax sp. Atlit-12N | reverse complement strand
CCCGACGTCGTTCAACTCGGTGTTGACCTGTTCGAGCCGGGTCGGGAGGTCCGTGTCGCGGAGCTCGCCAAGATTCTCCGAGGTGATGTCGATATCGAGGTCGGAGCCGAGTGAAGCGAGCTCGTCGAGACGGCGTTCGAACTCGTCCTCGGCTTCCGAGAGGTCGCCCTCGGCGCGTTCGATGTCGGCCACTATGTCAGCGAGTTCGACCTCGGCATCGGCTAACTCGTCTTCGGCGTCGTCTCGCTCAGACCGCGCGTCTTCGAGATCCTCGCTGGTGTGCTCGCGTGTCGTTGTGACCTCGCGTTTCGTCCCGGTCAGGTCTTCGCGCTGCTCGCGGAGGTCCTCGATACGGCCCGTGACGGCGCGCTCGTGCTCGTCAGTGACCTCGTCGGGGTCGTCGACCGCAGGGAGGAACGCCGCGACGCGCTCGTTCCGGTCGTCGAGCCGAGTCTGGAGGTCGGACTCGGCGTCTTCGAGGTCTGCCTCTGCCTCTTCGAGGCGCGCTTCGAGGTCGTCGCGCTCGTTCACGCGTGCTTCGCGCTCGTCGCGGACTTCGGTGAGGCGCTCTTCGATGCGTTCTAGCTCGGCTTGTGCGTTCTCGAAGTCGTTCTTCCGCTCCGTCCGCTCTGTGGACGCGGTCGTGTACTCGCTCTGTGCCTCCTCGCGGGCGTCACGAGCACTATCTGCCGTGGTGAGATTGTACTGGACCTCGTCGTTGAGGGCGGCGATCT
>NZ_PSYW01000056.1 GCF_003383095.1 Haloferax sp. Atlit-12N | reverse complement strand
AGACGGATGACCTGGACATCAACTAATCCATGGTAAATATTTAAGTAGGTTCCTTTTGAGTGTCCCTTTATGGCAAGTGAGCTAAGCGCACAGCTCTACCTCAACGGTAGCTGGTGCAGTTCAAGCGGCAACTCCGAGGTCGTCAGTCGGAATCCGGCAGCACCGGACGAAGAGATCGCCACGTTCCCAGCCGCAACGGTCGCCGACACCGAAGATGCGATCTCGGCATCGGTCGCCGCGCAGGACGAGTGGGCAGCGATGTCCGCTCACGAGCGGGGGTCATATCTTCGGGACGCTGCTCGGATCATTGAGGACGAACGGGAGTCACTCAGCCAACTGATCGCCGACGAAACAGGTAAGACGATTGGTGGGAGTCGGGGAGAGGTCCAGCGAACGATCGATCTCTTGGAGTACTACGCACAGATCGCACGTGACTACGGCGGGACCGCACCCCCGAGCGCGACCGACGGGACAGTGCTATTCACAAAGCGTGAACCGTGGGGGACGGCGGGAATCATTACACCGTGGAATTTCCCGATCGCGATCCCGACGTGGAAAATCGCACCCGCTCTCGTGAGCGGTAACACCGTCGTTTTCAAACCCGCTTCGCTCTCACCAGCGACCGCGTCCCGGCTCGTAGACGCGTTCGACCAGGTCGGACTCCCGGATGGCGTATTGAATTTCGTTCCGGGATCCGGAAGCACGGTTGGAGATGCGATAGCGACGAGTCAGGATGTCGACGCGCTTTCGTTCACCGGGAGCA
>NZ_PSYW01000055.1 GCF_003383095.1 Haloferax sp. Atlit-12N | reverse complement strand
GAAGTTCGTCAACCATTCTGAAGTCAGACAGTCCCCATTTTTCGTTCAGCTGAAAGCGACAGAGAAATTCGATGGCTCCGAGGTAGCCAAGTGGCAATTTCAAACAAGCTATCTTATCGAAGACTGCCTTTCGGCGTCGATACCAGTCGTGCTCTGTCTCTATGAACGGTCATCCGACCAGTTCTACTGGTGCATCCTGCAATCATATTGTTGGGACGTGCTTGATGAACAGAACCCGGAGTGGCGATCCCAAACCTATGTTCAGATCCAGATCGATCGAGAGCCACTTGAGACTCCTGGAGGGATGCAGCGACTGATGCGGACTGTGTCCCGGGCTCAACGCCGAATCACGATGCGGTCATCTATTGCGTCGCAACGACGGGGGACCTTTGCGAACCCTCCCGGAACTCAACTTGCGTCGACTGAAGAGGTTCGGAGGCACAAACGCGAACTGGTCGAAGATGCACACCGGTTAGCCATTGCTGACCATCTATACCGGGCTCTGAGCCGAGTGATGTATGTCTATCAGTTACCGGAAGACGATCGGCCGCGGCTTGATGCGATCTGCTACTTGCTCGCCCTTCGAGTCACGACCGCCCCGGATATTGCTCTCGCGAAGCTCCGTTTGGCGAATCACGGCCTTGCCCTCGCGGACTCATACGATGAACCTGATGTTCAAGAACTGGTAGAGGATCTCATCGACAGCCCACGTAAATACCTGAAAAAGGAATTCATCGGGGCACGATATCTACATACGAAATCCGGACGCGAGTGCCTTGTATTAGAGGTTGTCT
>NZ_PSYW01000054.1 GCF_003383095.1 Haloferax sp. Atlit-12N | reverse complement strand
TGGAGATGGACCGGACGCCATACCAGTAGCCACGATACAAGACTCAATGGGTGATCTCGAGATGGAAAGGGCTGGAGCGCTATCCGCCAATGATGAGTACGAATTGATTGAATCAGGGAGTTCCACGAACCCTCGTTCAGACGCATGTGAAGAGGGCGAACACGACTTTTCAATCACCGATCTACGAGAGTACTCGCGAGCAGCAAAGTGTTCACGGTGTGGTCTAAGACACGGAGTACTCAGTGAATGGCTTGGACAGAGCGTCCCAGAGGTCTGTAATCGCTGTGGCTCCATCGAATACGACCTTCAATATGGACGACATGAGCATCTCTGCACTAATTGTGTAACCGAGTAGAATTAGCCAGGTCAGACGTATGGGTTCTCTTGTGATAACATAGACTGGGACTAGATCACAATGAACCAGCACAGGACCCACAACAGAACCCGTTGTAGCCCCGTTTCTTCGCGATGATGTTGTATCTCACTAGTGGTCCACACACCTGACACGCGCTCGCAGCATCGAATTCGCCGACCTCCGTGTGCTTTGTTGAGCCGTCAAAGACGCTTGCTGGGACGGACTCAACGGCCCGACCGAATCGACGCCAGCGCATCGTCCGGAAACGCCTCGGACGAGGTTTGGGTACGGCGCTCGCTCAGTTTGGTGACCTCCTTGACGACGACTATACTCGCTCGCGAGGAGTGGCGGCCCATTAAACTCGCCTGGACGGCCATTCGAGACGACCGACGCCAGGGTTCACTCACTCGAGGTACAGGGCGGGGTGGGGGACGAGGGAATGGAACCACCCTCAACGA
>NZ_PSYW01000053.1 GCF_003383095.1 Haloferax sp. Atlit-12N | reverse complement strand
GGGAAGAGATACCCGTCCCAGTTCTCACGGTCAGAAAGCGGATCAATCCGATCAGCGATGACGTCCACGCCATACAGCAGCGTCACCTCACCAGGGCCGTTCTTCCGCTCCCCATCACCGAACGACAGATGTGGGTCTTCAGCATCCAAGACCACCTGGTCAACGTGCAACGCGGCAACCTCGGAAGGCCGTAACCCCCATCCAGCGAGCGCAACCACGAGTAACTCCGCTTCGGGCGAGTCGACCTCGCTGTAGACTCGACGAACCTGCGACGCCGACAACGCCTGTGGGTCTGGTTCCCTAGCCTCCCATCCGAACTCCTCACCAGCCTCTGAAAGTGGATTGTACTTCGCGTATTTCCGGCGTTTCACGAACGCATACCACGCTCGTGCGACGTGCAGATATTCGAGCTTCGACCGATCCGTCGATAGCTCCTCGTCGAAGACGTCGAGAACTGCGAGACACCGCTCAATCTCCTGCGGTTGCTGGTCAAGTTCAGACAGTGGTTCGAGCAATGCATCAGTCTCGTGCAGTTCTCGATAGGTCCGAACCCACTTGGCCAACCTCGTCCGGTGGGTCTCGACGGTGCTCTCTGCTCGCCCACCACGGGTTTGTATCGAATTGAGGTATACTTCTAGAGCGTTGACAGTATCTTCGTCATCGACGTTCCACTCCCACCCCACAGATTCCTCATCTTCGAGACCGACGACGTCGACGAAGAACTGCTTGGGCGTCAAATCATGATGCTCGCGCAGCGCGTACGCGATACCACTGTAACCATGTTCGGTGAGCCACCCATAGGTTGGAACGTCGCA
>NZ_PSYW01000052.1 GCF_003383095.1 Haloferax sp. Atlit-12N | reverse complement strand
TGCATAATCTGCCTCAACGAGGGAATTGACGACCCAATTAGAAAACCGGGCCAGGAACATTCCACGAGAGTACTGTTCGAGTTCGTGATTAGGATGTTTCTGCTTCGTCATTGATCATACCGCAAATATTCACTTCGGTTCATTTGTATCAATGTCTTTCCGAGAGTCTTGTTCTATAGACATATTCAAACTAGCGTCCGTCCCTCGATATTTTAGAGGAACTAGTGAGTACTCAGCAGGCAGAACGCTCTGCGTTCTAGTGTGCAGACGAAAATCAGCGTTTCTCGTGCACGCCAGGAGGCGTGCAGCGCACGACAGCGTGCGCTGCGTGACTTACCATGCCTGGTCCCGATCCTCACGACGACACGAGTTGCGATTACGAACAGTTCGAGAAAGAATAACTCGCCCAGGACCGCGACGGCCCAGCGCCTGGTCAATGACCTCGTCGACGCAGCCGTCGTCACTCCGATTCCCGAGGACCGCGTCCTCGTTCACGAACCGAATGGCACCGCCTTCGACTCGACGACGCAGCTTGCCGTCTTTCACCGTGGCTGGACGGCCGGCTGCGACGCCGACGAGGAGAGCGAGTGATGTAGCAAACGCTTACTGGCTATGCGTTCTGCGACGCCCCACCCGACATCGAGACTGGCGAGGCGCACTCCTGGGGACAAGACGAATGGGTCACTCATTCGGTCTGCGTCGACTGCTCGATCCAGACGGAGTCAGACCCCGACGAACGTGACCACGTCGCCTGTGACGGCTGTGGGCTCGTTGTCGACACGCTCGCGGCGCTCACCCGGTTCCGCGTGGAACTGGGG
>NZ_PSYW01000051.1 GCF_003383095.1 Haloferax sp. Atlit-12N | reverse complement strand
CTCACAATGTACACACGAAAACGACTAAGTGAGTTGGCTCACAATGTACACATCATGAGCACCGAGAAGAAGCGCGTGCAGTTTCGGGCCCCCAATCGGCTCATCGATCGGGCGGATGCACTCGCTGCAGTCCTTGGGGAAGACCGAACAGACGTCCTCGTGACCGCGCTTCGGGAGTACCTCCAAGACGCCGCTCACGACGACAAACTCGTCCAGGAGATTGCCGCCGCCTACTACGACGACGAGATTACCTTCGAGCAACTCAAAGCGCTCGTCGGCGCCGAAGAGGCGGCCAACCTCCGCGTGTTGAAACAACAGTTAGACGAGGACTTCATCGACGAGGTTGCCGACGTATAGATGGCGCAGCTTATCGCAGACGCCTCCGCCCTCGTGAGTCTCGGGATCGTTACTGGCGACGAGCCCGATCCACTCGCACTTTGTCTTTCACAGTACGAGGTCGTCGTCCCAACGGCGGTCATCGATGAACTCCGTGAGATTGCCTCCTACGATGACGTCCACGGACACGCTGCGTCCGCCGTCCTCGACCAAACGGATTCATTCACAACACAGTCGGTCGAGCTTGATGCGGAGTTTCCGCTCGATGACGGTGAGAACGCGGCGGTCACCCTCGCAAACGAACTCGATGCTGCGCTCTTCCTCTGTGACGAGTTCAACCAACTTGGTTTGATCCACGCCTCACTCGCTGATACCCGACTCGTCACGACGCCGACGCTGCTCTCGGTGTTCGTTCGAACTGAACAGCTCTCAGCTGCTGATGCGCGCCTGCTCCTCGCTGACCTCAGCGACGCTCGTATCTGGGGT
>NZ_PSYW01000050.1 GCF_003383095.1 Haloferax sp. Atlit-12N | reverse complement strand
GCGGTCTGCGCAATCACTCAAACCACTAGTATTCAATTCTATCGGACTGTAGTGATGGATCCGTTGGGTGCCCACGTACAGCGACACTTGCCGAGATCGTGCTTCAGGGGTGAAGCATGAGAGAAGCTGAATAATACAGAATAGCGGGGATTAGATAGGCCGTATCTCCACACCTCGGGCCGGCAACGAGCGAGGTCTAGCCGACCGAGGATTTTTATTGTGGTGCGATATCTCTTATCATAGACAATGTCAATTGGTGTTTGCTACTTTCCAGAACATTGGCCACGCGAACAGTGGGAATCTGACGCACGGCAAATGGCCGAGGCGGGCATCGAATACGTCCGTCTGGCTGAGTTTTCGTGGGGCGTCATCGAGCCGACACTTGGGGGCCTCGATTTCTCGTGGCTTGACGAGGCGGTCGATATACTAGCTGATCACGGCCTGAACGTCGTCCTCTGTACACCAACGGCAACGCCGCCGAAGTGGCTCGTCGACGAACACCCGGAGATTCTGCAGGCCGACCCCGACGGGACGCCTCGGCACTTCGGCTCGCGTCGCCACTACTGTTTCAACTCGCCCCGATACCGAGAGGAGACGCGCCGCATCGTTTCGGAGATGGCAGCCCACTACGCAGACCATCCGGCCGTCGTCGGCTGGCAGACCGACAACGAGTTCGGCTGTCACGGGACCGTTCGCTGTTACTGCGAGGACTGTTCGGCCGCCTTTTCCGAGTGGCTCGCAGCGAAGTACGACGACGTCGGCGACCTGAACGAGCAGTGGGGGACGACGTTCTGGAGCCAACAGTACGCCTCTTTCGAAGCTGTCGACCCCCCGCGGA
>NZ_PSYW01000049.1 GCF_003383095.1 Haloferax sp. Atlit-12N | reverse complement strand
ACCACTCCCAGACGCGACGCCCCCCACGGCGGGGCGTCGCCACGTATTCCCAGTGCAAATACCGCCAGACGTTCTGTAACAGCAGGCTCACCACGACGTACAACAGCCGTACGACCGGATTTTGTGTCGTGGTCGTCGCGATACTTTGCTCGGAGAGTCGATAGCTTGCCTCGATACCGAAGCGTTTCGCGTAGTGGTATCGAGCGTCCCGTAGTGAGTCGATGAACGGCGCGTCAGCGGCGTAGCCGTGACGCGCCACCCCATGTTCGTCGTACCGTCCGTTCTGGTAGGTACAGTCGATGTAGACGGGAAACTCGACGGTCCAGCTGTGACCGTCGAGTCTCGCTGTCAGACTGTGCTGAATCACGCGACTCCATCCTTCTGAGAGTTCTCGCTTGATCGTCCGTCCCCAGCGCACGATCGGCATGACGTAGGCGTGGTTGTGCGCCTGAAGCAGCGTTAAACACTTGCTGTCGTAGAATTCGCGGTCAAGATAGACGGCCTGGACGCCGAGGTCAAGGCCGTCGAGAATACCGAGGAACTCTGCGAGGACACTGCTGGCGGTGTCGCCGTCTTCGAGACGGCGCACCGCCAGCGTGTAGCGTTTGTTCTTCACGCGTGCGTACAGCGTCGCGTACGCGTGGAACGCGGTGGTTCCACGCTTCGCTTGTGAGTGATACAGGCCGTCTGTATCGTCTTCGTCGCCGTAGTAGGGCCGCAGGTGGAGGTCTGCGCAGACCTCCACCTGCTGGGGAAGGACGTTGAGAATGTCCTTCTGGAGGAGCGTGTTTCCAACCTGTTCGAGCGTCTCGAGGTCGAACTTGGTGCGGAGATGGTAGAGAACGGAGTTTTCGTGTG
>NZ_PSYW01000048.1 GCF_003383095.1 Haloferax sp. Atlit-12N | reverse complement strand
GTAACTCTCGTGTTGGTCGACGACGAGACCGGTGAGGTCCGCGAGTGACCCCGGTGCAAGCGTCTCGTGTAGCTGATTGGCCGGCGTCTTCACGCCAGAGCGCGCCCCCACGAGTAACTGACCACCCTGCTCGACGAATAGAGTAAGGTGGTCCGCAAGTTCGGTATCGACGAGGTGAAGCCCCGGTGCGACGACGGCCTCGTAGTCGTCTAGTGGGGCGTCCGGGTGAACGACGTCAACCTGCACGCCACGGGCTCTGAGTACACGGTAGTAACATCGGAGATGCTCCCAATAGTCGAATTCGGGAGCGTGAGGTTGTACACCGATAGCCCACCAATTGTCGTAGTCATGGAGAAGCGCAACAGAAGCGTCAACGTGGTCAACATCAACTGTGGTGAGTTCTTCGGCTGCAGCCTTCGCCTCGTTGTAGCCGCGGTCCGGCGATCCATCTTGCTTCATGAGCCCAGCGTGGTACTGTTCTTGACCCTCTAGACATCGGCGCCAGCGGAAGTACAGAACGGCGTCGGCACCGTGGCCGACTGCATGGTGTGCCCAGAGTCGCATCGCACCGTCACCCGGTTGTGGGCAGGAGGGTGGCCAGTTGACGTCACCGGGTTGTTGCTCCATCACCCAGAACGGAGCATCATTCGTCGCCCGGCAGAGGTCGTGGTTCAGGCCAACTTGATCTGGGTCGCCCGCTCGGAGTTCATCCATCGATGGGTCGGCGGCCCGGCGGTCCTGAACGAAGCCTGTCGGATACGAGTCCCACGAAACCAAATCCAAATCGTTACTGACCTTGTGCATGTCGAGCGTCTCGAAATCCCCCATGAAGTTGTGCGTCACGAACCAGTCACCATGCTCGCGAATGAGATCGGCATGGATACGGTTGTAT
>NZ_PSYW01000047.1 GCF_003383095.1 Haloferax sp. Atlit-12N | reverse complement strand
GACACCGTCGGCGACGCGCTCTGCTACGCCGCGGCGACTGCCGCACTCAAACGAACCATCGAAGGCGACCTCGCAGTCGTGACGCCGGCAGAAGTCGAACGGGTGGTAGAAAACAGAGGAGGCGGTATCGCGCGGTAGGTCAGTTGGGGCGCAGTGACCGCTAGTAACGCTCTTTGTATTCGAGGTAGGTGTGATCCTGCATGACTGCAGTCCGACCGCCGTCAACGAGTAGACTGGTCCCAGTCACAAACGACGCCTCATCGCTGGTCAGAAAGGCCACTGTCGCGGCAACGTCCTCGGGGACGCCGATTCGACCGACTGGGTGGATTGCCTCAACACGCTCACGGTCGTCTGCGCTCAACTCCGCTTGCGTGCGTTCGACCTCGACCCATCCCGGATTGACGGTGTTGACGGTGATTCCGAGAGGACCGAGTTCGAGCGCAAGTGCACGCGTCATCCCGTTGATACCCGCCTTGACAGCATTGTAGGGGAACAGCCCAGGCATCGTCAAGAAGGCATGGTTCGAGGACATGTTGACGATAGAACCCCCGGAAGGCATGTGTTCGGCCGCGTGTTTGGCGCACAGCCAGAACGAACGGAAATCAGTCTCGACGACGAACTCCCAGTCGTCCATCGTCGCCTCGGACGCAGTCGTCTCCGTCTGGACGCCGGCGTTGTTAACAAGCACGTCGAGACGTCCGTAGCGGTCCACAGTCTCTTCGACCAGCGCCTCGATGGCCGCGGGGTCTCGCATGTCGGCCTCAATGAACGTCACTTCGCCACCGACCTCTCGGATAGTATTGACTGTCTCTTGGCCATCGGTGGCCGAACGGCCGTTGACGACGACGGTTGCACCCTCGCGGGCGAGGCGCTTTGCGACGCCCGCACCGCTACCTTTCGTCGACCCCGTTAC
>NZ_PSYW01000046.1 GCF_003383095.1 Haloferax sp. Atlit-12N | reverse complement strand
AATCGCCCTCCAGCCGAAGCCAGCCTATTCGAGACGGAGACGATGTTTTTGAGCCCCTGAAGGGTGCGGGGCGCAGCGAGATGCGTCGCGCGGTGTTCGAGATGGCGACACGAGATGTCTACGAGCGACAGTTCGACGAATCGTGCGGGAAATCCTGTGGGAACGCCTCCTGTCCAGAATGTGGCGGCCAGGTCATTACAGACGCTGGCGAGCGACGGTGCGACTCCTGTGGGCTCATCATCGACGGCCACGGCATCGACCACGGCCCGGAGTGGCGGTCGTTCGAGCGCGAGGAGCGCAAGCGAGTGGGCGCGCCGCGAACGCCGACGCGGCACGACCATGGCCTCGCGACCGAAATCGGTCGACACGTCGACGCGAACGGGACAGCGATCCCGGGCGAGCGACGACAGCAACTCTCCCGGCTCCGCACCCAGCACAGTCGAAGTCGCTATCAATCGAGTCGTGAGCGACGGTTGGCTCACGGGTTGGACGAAGTCCGGCGACTTGCCGGCGCGCTTGACCTCCCGGACAGCTTGCGTGACCAAGCATGCCGATGTTTCCGGTCCGCTCAACAGGCGGATTTGCTGTCGGGGCGGTCGATCGAAGCAGTCGCGGCTGCGAGTGTCCACGCCGCCTGTCGATGTGCAGGACTCTCGCGAACGCTCGCTGAACTTGTCCCACTCGCACGGGTGGCTGAATCGCGCGTCCGGTCAGCGTACAACGCACTCAATACAGAACTCGGGCTGCCTGCGAAGCCCGTCACACCAGTCGAGTTCGTTCCGCGAGTGGCGGATGCGCTTGATGTGACGGACCAGATTCGACGACGAGCACGGTCGTTAGCTGAGACATCGAGCGATGAGTGGGCTCATCGAGGCGCGAACCCGAATGCGGTCGCGGCAGCGTGTGTGTACACTGCGGCGGCTGAACGAGACTGGCCGCTCACGCAGGCGCGTGTTGCGGCCGTGCG
>NZ_PSYW01000045.1 GCF_003383095.1 Haloferax sp. Atlit-12N | reverse complement strand
CTATCTCGACCTCGCCCAGCAAGAAGGCAGCGTCGACAGCAGTACGGCGCTGACGATGCAACTCCTCATCTCGCTCGTGTACGAGCGGGCGAAAGAGACGGACAAAGAGGTCGTGTTTGTCATCGACGAAGCGCGGTACATCATGCAGGACGCCGCGAGTCTGGCGTTCCTCGAAACGGTGTTCCGACACCATCGCCACCACGACCTCTCGATTCGCCTCGTTACCCAGACCGTCGACGAGTTTTTCGAGCACGCTGAAAGTGAGGCTATCCTCGACCAGTGTGCCGTCAAGCAGTTCCATCGCTTGGATGGGATGGACAAGGAATGGGCCGACGAGTTCGGACTGAATCACGCCCAGATGCGGTATGTGCAGGACGCAGTGCCCGGGAACGAAGACGCCGGCTTTTCAGAAGCCTTGGTCGGCGTCGACGGCGAGTGGCGCGGTATTAGAGTCGAAGCAATGCCCAAGGAAACGGAAGTCATCGACTTTGACCCGACCGAGCAGCGGCGGGCGTCGCTGCCCGGGGCTGGTGAGACGGCGGTTTCACCCGAGATTGAGGCCTTTCGGACGGAGTTAGCGCAGCAAGCAAACGGTGAGTCACAAGACATGCAGACTGATTCAACAGCAACTGACAACGGCCAGCTTGGAGGTACCGACGATGTCTGAGCGTGCGTATCTTCGCGTGACGCCCACCTCAGAGGAACTTACTCCTCGTGGCATCCCGCAGACCCTTGAGAGTCTCCACAAATTGACCCCTGACAGCTCGGGTCTGCGGTCGAAACTCAACCCGTTTACATCCGCGACCCCACCGCGCTTTGAGTTCCTTGCGCTTAGCACGGGACAAGATGCGCCGGTTGAGTTCTACTATGGCGCTGACGACTATCTCGGAACACTCGAAGAGCGGCTTCGGTCGATCTATCCGAAGACGTTCGACATCGAGCGTGTCGAGGTGGACGTCGCGTCGCAGCTGATTCACCCGGTTGAATTGTCTCATGAGG
>NZ_PSYW01000044.1 GCF_003383095.1 Haloferax sp. Atlit-12N | reverse complement strand
GTGCGGTATTTCGCGGGGGATGTAGACGAACTCCACGCATTCGGTGACAAGCAAGTAGTCGGGGACCAAGTTGACTTCGAGGATTCGGTTGTCGCGACAATGCACCACGAGACGGGCGCGGTGAGCCACGTTGCAACAAGCTGTGCGTCGCCTCGATACCGCACCGCAGTAGACGTGATCGGTGACGGCTTCGATCTGCAGTTGGACTTCAACGAGAACCGCCTGACAGGCGTCGTCGACGGACAAGATATCGCGTACGAGGGAAGCGGCGAGGAGAAGTACAGAGACGAATTGGAGGCGTTTCTAACTGCCGTCTCAAACGACGACCAGTCACTCGTTCGGTCGCCCTATTCGGACGCGAAAAAGACGTTCGAGGCGACACTCGACGTCTACGAGACGATCGACGACGCAGCGTCCGTCGAACTCGAGCGCTGAACTGGACGCTGTCTGGCGGCGAATCGGACGCCGAAAATATTAACTATTGTTAGAAAACATTGTTGGCGTGGTCCGACAATGAATGACAGTGACAGCCGTATCAGTCGGCGACAGGTTGCGTATTTAACGGGTTCGAGCGCTCTAGCGGCCATCGCCGGATGCGTTGGGACTGGGTCGCAGAGTAGAACACAGACCAGCGATGGGTCGAATGACGGCGGTCAATCAGGATCAACCGCCACGAACGGACAGTCCACCGCTCAATCGAAAATGGCGGACACGATCAACGCTTGGGGTTGGGACGTCGCTGCGAAATCCCTAAAGATCACCGCAGCCGACTACGAAAACGAGACCGGCGCGGCCGTGACGGTTTCCCAGATGGGACAAGGGAATATGAACGACAAGTTCAAATCGTCCCTCCTGTCTGGGTCCGGTGCGCCCGCGTGTGCGATGATGGAAGATCCGAGTGCGCCAGCCTGGGTCGGCACAGACGGACTTCGCGACATCTCCGGGTGGATCGACGAGGCTGGATTAAAAGACAAGTTCGTGAGCGGAAAGTGGACCCCACTTCAGGACGACAGCGGGGTCTATGGGCTCCCGTGGGACATTGGACCAGTTGGGCTCTTTTATCGCCGAGACCTACTAGAGCAAAACGGGATCGACCCAACGACGATAGAGACAGTGGATCAGCTCATCGAGGAAGGAAAGCAGCTCCCCGAAGGAACGGGTATGTTGAACCTCCCGTTGAACGATT
>NZ_PSYW01000043.1 GCF_003383095.1 Haloferax sp. Atlit-12N | reverse complement strand
CACGATCCGAACGCGGAGTACACGATGCGAGAGCTGTCGGCGGAGACGATGGGCGTGACGGCCAAGCGCGGCGGCGGCCGCGACGTCGAAATCACCGACGTGCAGACGACGATGGTCGACGGCAACTTCCCGTGGACGCTCGTCCGCATCTACACCGACGCGGGCGTCGTCGGCACCGGCGAGGCCTACTGGGGCGCGGGCGTGCCCGAGCTCATCGAGCGCATGAAGCCGTTCGTCATCGGCGAGAACCCCCTCGACATCGACCGCTTGTACGAGCACCTCGTCCAGAAGATGTCCGGTGAGGGCTCCGTCGAAGGCGTCACCGTCACCGCCATCGCGGGCATCGAAATCGCGCTGCACGACCTCGCGGGCAAGATTCTCGACATTCCCGCCTATCAGCTTCTCGGCGGGAAGTACCGCGACAAGGTCCGCGTCTACTGCGACTGCCACACCGAAGAGGAGGCCGACCCCGAAGCGTGCGCCGACGAGGCCGAGCGCGTGGTCGACGAACTCGGCTACGACGCGCTGAAGTTCGACCTCGACGTGCCCTCCGGCTTCGAGAAGGACCGCGCGAACCGCCACCTGCGACCCGGCGAGATTCGGCACAAGGCCGAAATCGTCGAGAAGGTGACAGAGCGCGTCAAGGACAAGGCGGACGTGGCGTTCGACTGCCACTGGACGTTCTCGGGCGGGAGCGCAAAGCGCCTCGCGGCCGCGCTCGAAGACTACGACGTGTGGTGGCTCGAAGACCCCGTGCCGCCGGAGAACCTCGACGTGCAGGAGGAAGTCACGAAGTCCACGCTCACGCCCATCACGGTCGGCGAGAACCGCTACCGCGTGACGGAGCTTCGCCGCCTCATCGAGAACCAGGCCGTGGACATCGTCGCGCCCGACATGCCGAAGGTCGGCGGAATGCGCGAGACGCAGAAAATCGCGGACGTGGCGAACCAGTACTACGTGCCGGTCGCGATGCACAACGTCTCGTCGCCGGTTGCGACGATGGCCTCCGCGCACGTCGGCACGGCGATTCCGAACTCGCTGGCGGTCGAGTACCACTCCTACGAGCTGGGCTGGTGGGGCGACCTCGTCGAGGAGACGGTCATCGAGGACGGTTACATCGAGATTCCGGAGAAGCCGGGCCTCGGCGTGACGCTGGACATGGACACCGTCGAAGAGCACATGGTCGACGGCGAGACGCTGTTCGACGAGG
>NZ_PSYW01000042.1 GCF_003383095.1 Haloferax sp. Atlit-12N | reverse complement strand
GGGGTGCGAACAGCTACGTGCAACGCGCTCGCTCGTTGCTCAACGAGCCCTAATTCTCCGGGCTTCAACTGTACTGAAATATCTCTCTCGCGTCGAACCACGAGCGCTACGGGGCGAGCAACGATTCGAGCTGATCCCGAAGGGCGTCCCTGTGGACCGTCTCGGTCGCAACCTCCGTCTCGCCGGTTCCCATCTCCTTGAACCCCGTTCCGGTCGGCACGAGGACGACAGACTCATCAGCGGCGATATCGCCACGCTCCGCGAGGCGTGACACGCCGGCTAGCGTCGTCGCGGACGCCGGCTCGACGCAGAACCCGCCGTCGACGGCAAACCGGCGCTGAGCGGTCCGTATCTCGTCGTCGGTAACGGAGACGACGGCGCCGTCAGTATCGCGAACCGCGGCGAGCGCAGGAGCGCCGCTCGGCGGGTCCGGGTTCCCAATCGAGTGAGCGATGGTGTCGCCGGTCTCGTCGGGTGACAGCGGCGTCGGCTCCGTCTCCCCGGCCTCGAACGCCCGCGTTAGCGGGTCGGCGGTCGCAGTCTGGACGAGACACAGGCGCGGCGGCTCCGCGATCAGTCCCGCGCGCTCTAGGTCCCGGATTCCGAGCCAGATCCCCGAAGCGAATCCACCGGAGCTCGCCGGTAGCGCGATCACGTCGGGCGTCGCCGGGGCGAGCGACTCGTAAATCTCGAATAGTGCCGTTTTGTACCCGCTGATGCGGGTGGGCACGTCGCTCACGAGCACGTCGATTGGGAGGCGCTTGGACAGCTCAAGCGCGTCCCCGTACAGCTTCCCGTAGTCGCCGGCGACCTGTACGATGGTCGGCTCGTACTGAGCGATGAGCTCCAGCCGCACTGACGAGGTCTGCTCCGGAACGAACACGACGCACTCCCGATCGAGGCTTGCCGCGTGGGCAGCGGTGCTGATCGCCATGTTGCCGTACGAGACCGTGCCGACGACGTCGCCACCGGTCGCGACGGTGTGCGGAACGGCCACCGCACTCCCGCGGTCCTTGTACGCTCCGGTTGGATTCTCACCCTCGTCTTTGACGAACACCCGAGCGCCCGCGGCGTCGTCGAGTCCGGGGCTCCTGACGAGGGGCGTGCCGCCCGCGGCCCGCGCGACACCCTCGGGGCGATCAATTGGCAACAGCGCTTCGTACCGCCACATCCCACCCCGGTCTCGACAGTCGGCCCACGAGAATGCCGTCGGGTCCGTGTCGACCCAGAGCGGTTCCCCGCAGGCGCACCTGACCCGGATGCCGTCGGCGTAGCGCTCCCCGCAACGGTAACAGCTCAACGAGAGAGACATAGC
>NZ_PSYW01000041.1 GCF_003383095.1 Haloferax sp. Atlit-12N | reverse complement strand
GTGAGTCGACTGCTCGACCACCTGCCCACCCGACTGTGCTTTCTTCCGCCACCACGCAGCGTCTGCCACGCCGTCGTACCAGTGTCCGTTGATGAGGGCAACCTGCCGGTCATCGATCAGCTCGACCGCCCTCTCGACGATGTCTGCGTATCGGTTCATATGTCCAACCTGCGTGATTATGTCTGTCTCGGCGATCGCGGTATCGATGGTCTCAGCAGTCGTTCGGTCGAGACCTAGTGGCTTCTCGACGAACAGATGGGTTCCGTACTCCGCTGCTAGCCGCTCGGCCTCTCCGTGGGCGAACGGCGGGACGGAAACGACCACCGCGTCGAACTCCATCTCCTCAAACAGTGCTTCCGCGTCGGTGAACGCAGCGGCGTCGTGCGTCTCTGCGGTGCGTTCAGCCACGGTAGAATCGATGTCACAGATTGCGACAACGTCACCGAGGTCAGACGCTTTGATGTTCGACAGGTGTACTGACGCTATACCGCCCGCTCCGATAAAGGCAGTTCGGACTGACATACGGGCTGACCGACTATCCATCTCCGTATAACGCTTTGGGTACTTCACTCAGACGTGAGTTCTATATACCTCGCCGCCTCAGAGAATCCTGACAACCTGCTATGACAGACTCCCCTTCCCTTTCGGTGTGTTTGGACACGCTCTTTACCGACGACCGATTTATCGACCGGATCGACCGCTGCGCCGAGCTTGGCGTCGACGGCGTCGAGTTTTGGGAACCGGCAGACCGCCCTCTTCAGGCGGTCCGCGAGCGAACCGCGGCGACCGACCTCACGTTCGTCGGCATGGTCGGTTGTACGACCGGCCTCACCGATCCCGACGCTCGAGACCAAGCAGTCGCTGAACTGCAGTCGACGATCGAGACCGCAGCGGCGGTCGACTGTGAAAACCTCATCGTGACGTCCGGGCCAGAATGTGAGTCCCACGGGTGGCAGACGCAGTACGACAGCGTTGTCGACATCCTCAACACGGTCGCTCCCGACGCCGAAGAGGCGGGTGTTATGCTGCTTCTCGAACCGCTGAACACTGCCGTCGACCACCCTGAATCGTTCCTCAGTCGGTCGGAGACTGGGTTCGACATCGTCGACGAGGTGGACAGCCCGCAAGTTCGTCTGCTCTACGACGTCTACCACCAGCAGATCACAGAAGGGAACATCATCGACACGCTGCAGGAAAATATCGACCGGGTCGGGCACGTCCACATCGCGGACGTCCCCGGGCGCAACGAGCCCGGAACGGGCGAGCTGAACTACGAACGCATCATTGAGGGTCTCGAAGACGCCGAGTACGACGGTTACATCGGCTGTGAATTCCGGGCCACCGGATCGGACTCGTCGGCCGTCGAATCAGTCCTCGAACTACTTGGTGACTGACGCGACTGCAGCATTTCGGGACACGCGGGAATC
>NZ_PSYW01000040.1 GCF_003383095.1 Haloferax sp. Atlit-12N | reverse complement strand
AGGAGTGCGGCGATTCCTAACACGACTTCTTGCCAACCGTGTTCGAGGTTCATCCACCACCGGGTGAGCGTTCCGGAAACGTGGTCGGTGTCGGTACTGAATCACTCTCTCGGAGATAAGGTGGAATGAAAATTCGGTTGTCGTAGGACAAATATTGTCGAGCGACAACAAGGCGGTCGGTTGCGCATAGTCGGACTAGTGGCCTCTTTCAAATATCAGAACAGGGGGGTTAATCGTGCTCGATGGAAGACCGACTCAATCCTATGGACAGTTTCAACAATGATGTGCGGCAGGGCCCGGGAATCGCTACTGAAGATTCGACATTGAGTAATAAACTCTCTTCTTCCAGTAGGTGGAACATAGTTGTCACTGATAGACACGCTCAAATGAGATGTGATTATTAGGGAATGACGGATTTATGATGGAGTGGAAATCACGACTCGCAGCTACGGTAATCATTGCGTGGTTTCTCGGTACCACACCTATAGTAGAATCTGGAAGTCTTTGCACCCTCTGACGACGTAACCTGCTGCTATCCATCGCTTTTCACCCTTGCGTCAAGGGAGATGAGCAAAAACTTCTGGAGATTACTATAGCTGTACGATCTACTGTAGTTGATTTACTCTGTAAACTTAGCCATGCAATTCGACCGGACAGAGAAATTGGTATGGTGAACGTTGTGTTAGTACGGCCCAGTATGATACCCGGCTCTGGAAGCTGATCGGCTCAAGCGAGACAAAACGCCGACTCCTTGACCCCCTCATACAGCCCATCAGAGAGGTACTTGAGTCCAGTATCGCAAGCAACCGTCACGACAGTTGTATCCGGGTCGCGGCTGGCGGCAATCTGCTGTGCGGCGGCAACGTTCATCCCAGTACTTGTTCCGACGAGCATTCCCTCTTCGCGGGCGATCTCACGGACACACTCAATGCCCTCTGCATTCGGTATTGTGTACACATGGTCGTAGGCACCGTCACTCATCAATGGTGGTGAACCGACAATCGCCGTTCCCTGGACACTATGTTCACCAGTCGTTCCTTCCGTAAGGACCGGAGACTCCGCAGGCTCAACGACTGAAATCCGCACCTCTCTGTCGGCGGTGCTGAGGGCTCGGGCCGTCCCCATCGCACACCCACCAGTCCCAGCGATCATAACGAACTCGTCAACATCAGGGCGCTGGTCAAGAATTTCCTTTCCGAACGCTTCGTACCCGTCAAGCTGATCATGGTTCTCGAATTGGTTGGTGAAGTATGCGCCAGTCTGGTCACGGACTCTCAATGCTTCTTCGCGGAGGTCCTCAAATAGTCCATCGTATGCAGTACCGTTAGGTGTTTCGAGCAGCTCGACCTGAGCACCGAGTGCCCGCATTGAGGCGATTTTCTCGTCTGCGACGCAGTCTGCCGTAACGACGTGGAACGGGTGTCCAAGAACG
>NZ_PSYW01000039.1 GCF_003383095.1 Haloferax sp. Atlit-12N | reverse complement strand
TGAAGGACAGCCGGGACATGGACGGATGCATCGTGGCAGGTGCGCTTATACTCACCGGGCCGACTACGGAAATGGCACCCATGGTCGGATGTGAATGCAACTATCGTCTCGTCACGAACACCTGTGCGTGCAAGCGTATCAGTAAGTCGGCCAATACACTCGTCTATACGTTCGACTGCGCCGTAATAGTCCGGCAGTTCGTTGAACCAGTTTCCTGGCCGGTCACGGAGATCCGGCGGAACGTACGGGTTGTTTCTATAGCGTTCTGCGTATCCCTCAGGGGCGACGAACGTCTGCTGGTCGTTCTGGTCGTGTGGCTCCAAGAAGCCGACCATCAAGAAGAACGGTTCCGAAAGCGTCTCGATTGCGTCGATAGCGAAGTCAGCGAAGGCGTCCGCACGGTACTTATCGAACGTCACGGGCTCGCCGTTCTCGTCGAACAGCATCCCTTCCGTAGGCTGAGTCATGAACTCGGGAACATCAGCACCGATCCAGAAGTCTTCGTAGCCACCACGGTGGGACGTTGGCACCGGTTCGTCAAATGTCCCCGCCAGATGCCATGACCCGACGAAACCCGTCTCGTACCCGTTCTCAGCGAAGTAGTGTGCGAGCGTTCGTTCCCCGTCAGCAAGTGGAAGTGAGTGACGCCAAACGCCCGTCTCAGTTGCATATCGACCAGTATGAATAACCGATTGCGACGAACCACAGACCGGCTGTGGAGTAACTGCATTGTCGAATCGAAGACCCTCGGCGGCGAGTTGATCGATGTTCGGTGTGAGATCCATCGGAGAACCGTGCGCACCAACTGTGTCCCACCGGTGTTGATCGGTCACGATCATGAGGACGTTCGGTCGATCAATCGAATCATCAGCCATACGTCTGCTTTCGTTAGTTGGTATTATATATGTGTGGGCATGGCCAGAATTGTGTTCGGATAGAGATTACAAGCATATGAATGTAATTTTGTCAGACTATCTGAACCGTAGTTTACTCTCGATAGAACTCACCGTACTCCCGAGTAAGTTCTTGAACTCGGACATGTCTGTCGTATCCGCATTAGGGTCGACCGGCTTTTTGATACCCACCGCACAAATAGCTTCGTCGTCATCGTCCGTAACCGGAGCGGCGACCGCATGCCACTCTTCGAACTGCTCACGACGCGAATGGGCGGCCCGTCTGTCCCGCACAGACTGCAGCTCTGACTGGAGTTCCTCTGGGTCCGAAATTGTGAACGGCGTCAGCGACGGAAGCGTCCGGTTTTCCAACCACGACTCGACAGTTTCTGTCGGTTGGTAGGCGAGAATGACTTTTCCCCCAGCGGTAGCGTGGAGGTGTGCTCGCTCACCCTCTTGATGTGGTGGAGTCGTCGCACCCGAGGGGACAATCTGGGTGAGGTAGACACCAAACCCATGTTCTGGAACCATGAGCGTCGTCACACCTCCAGTCGTCTCGGCTAAGCTTTCGAGTGAATCGTAGGTCTGGTTATAGAGATTTCGCTGGGTGCGGGC
>NZ_PSYW01000038.1 GCF_003383095.1 Haloferax sp. Atlit-12N | reverse complement strand
GTCGTCGGCCCGCCAGACTCGGCCACTCGGGAAGGGCGTCCGTTCCTCATTCGGTTCTTCAGCGGTCTTAGACGGCCCACGGCGGTACCGGGTGACGTGTTCGCTGGCGAGGTCGTGGCAGTCGGTCGGAGCGTCGTGCAGTTCGCTCCCGGCGACGACGTGTTCGGAACCGCCGCTCCTGGGAGTGGCGCACATGCTGAGTATCTGTGTCTCCCCGCAGACGGGGCTATCGCGGTCATGCCGTCGGAGCTCACCTACAGAGAGGCCGCGGCCGTCTGTGACGGTGGGCTGACAGCGATGGCGTTCTTGGAAGACCACGCGCACCTGCAGGCGGACGAGTCCATCTTGGTCAACGGGGCGTCCGGCTCCGTTGGGACGGCTGCTGTGCAGATCGCGAGCGCGGTCGGCGCGACGGTCACCGGCGTGTGCAGTACCGCGAACGTCGAGCTGGTGCGGTCGCTCGGCGCTGAGACAGTCATCGACTACACGACCACCGATTTCGCGGCGACCGGCACGACGTACGACGTCATCTTCGATGCCGTAGGCAAACGACCGTACTCGACGTGCAAAGACTCGCTCGCCCCCGGTGGGCGCTACCTCACGACCGTCCTCTCGGTGCGAATCCTGCTGCAGATGCTGTCGACTCGGCTCGTCGGTAACAAGCGAGCGAGCTTCGCAGCCACCGGGCTGGGGTCTGCAGAGACGAAGCGCGAACACCTCCATACACTTCGCAACCTCGTCGAATCGGGGGCGTTCCGCCCGGTCATCGACCGAGTGTATGCACTAGACGACATCGCCGACGCGCACCGGTACGTCGATACCGGGCACAAGGTGGGGAGCGTACTCGTCACGGTGGAGTAAACCACGTCCTGTAGGCGCTCGTGGCGGACTAAACGACGGTCGAGGCCCGAGAACGGGTCCCATCCCTCTGCGTAGGAAGAACACGAGGTAGAGAACGACGGGACGCTACGTCCACCCATTGTATCGGGCAAACTGTCCCTGACTGCAGCTCGGTAGAGCCCGGAGATATTGCCCGAGGGAGGGGCGGTCACGGCACTACCGCAGAGCGAGAGAGACGCGTTTAACAACTACTCGGCGCGGTCTGTGATGACTACTAACTGAGCGTCGGTCGTGGAGCTGGGGTGACTGTCCTCGCTGTGCGACAGCTCCAACTTCTCTTGCTGAATAGGGGGCGCAAGTCGGTCGGACGTGTCAACAATAATTTTTGAGGCCCTTATGCTTCAGCACACCCTCTTCGCCGTACAGATGAGCAACACGAAACGTGACTCTCACGGCTACACTCCGATGGACTGCGATGCCGACAGCGAGGCAGACGAGGTGTACCAGCGGTGTCCTATCCGAAGGTACACGACACAGCGTGGTATCTGATGAGTGAAGAGAGCAAGTGGGAGTTGTACGAAGAACTTCCCCACTTGGAGCAGCGACGCCCACTCTGGGAGACGCTGGATAATGAGCTTGCTCCTGAACGCGTGTTGTATCCCGGCTCCTACGTCGATATCTCGCCGAGTTTCATCTTTCGAG
>NZ_PSYW01000037.1 GCF_003383095.1 Haloferax sp. Atlit-12N | reverse complement strand
CTACTCTCAAACCTGCTCAACGAGAGTTTAGACACTGCTACGCTTGAATGTTGGTAGCGTGAGCGGACGGCGAAGTAACACTCACCAACCACCAGCACTTTTCCACCTAAGCGAGGCTATCAAGGCAATCTACTCGTTTTTACTGTAAACGTGAGGTTTCAATCAGCCTTCCCAGAATGCACGCTGCCTGGCTTCAATCTCGACAAGAGCCATTGAGAGGACATCGCGCCAATCGCTGGGATGCGGTGAATCATCTCCAGGTGTCGGTGCATCTGGACCGGGATGGATGTGGTCGCGAGCGTTGTGCTCCGACGGGTGCCGGTCCCACCGATGATCGAACGTCCCCTCAACGTGATCCTCGTGGTAATGGAGCGAGAAGTCCCCGTTCTCGAA
Source organism: Haloferax sp. Atlit-12N (assembly GCF_003383095.1). Classification (NCBI taxonomy): domain Archaea; kingdom Methanobacteriati; phylum Methanobacteriota; class Halobacteria; order Halobacteriales; family Haloferacaceae; genus Haloferax; species Haloferax sp. Atlit-12N. The sequence continues at coordinate 1,177 of NZ_PSYW01000037.1, read as the reverse complement.
CCAGACAATCTCTACTCGAGCATTTTGAACACTCGGGGGGTAAAACCGCGTATCGTACACACAGACCAGCCGCTCAGGGGCGAATTCAGGTCGGTCGACTATCTGCGTGAACCGCTCGTCGGTAGCAAATCTATCTCGAATGACGTCCAACCGGTCAAAATCAACTGGGGCACCTGAAACTGAATGGGACCCACTACTCTCATCCCACCCTGTCATACCGCCGTTCGCTGATCAGCAGCGTCACCCGACTCGGTTGCTAGTGCCCGTTCGAGGAGCTCAACCCGGTGTCGAGCGGTCTTCCACGCAGAAACGGCCTCCCAAACATCCTCTATCGATTGATCAGTAGTCGATGCGTGCTTTGAGAGAGAGACCGCTTCCGGCGACGCGACATCGAACTCCTCGGACAACTCCTCTGCCCGTGCTGCTTCGTCTTTCAAGAAGTTAAGGAGCTCCGCCGTTGAGTATTCATCTTGGAGCATCTGGACCCGCCGCCAGTTCAAGTATGACTGGTTGCGTACGTACGTGGCCGGCGACTCGGTAACCTGCTTCACAATACCCATCTGTCCGAACCACTCAAGGTACTCTCTCGCAGCGTCAACGCCGTGGCCTGCGAGGTCAGCAACTTCGCTGGCGGTCGCTGGAGTGCTGAGCCCAAGCACAGCGTCAAAGAAGTCGTCTCGCGTCCGCTCCCCACGGACAAGCTCCTTTGGCGAGGTCAGCGCATCGAAATCTGGCGCTTTAGTTCGCTCCTCGGCATTGGCCTGGAGTTCAGAGCGCGGTTCATCCATACTCACACTACGTGAGTAACAGGAATAAATCTTGCTAGCACGGATTATTCCGTTTGCATGATTCGGAGGCTGTATTAACCAACAGACCGGCTAGATACGCCCAGTTGTTGGTTAACATAGTTGTCGATGTCTCAGATCTGGTGTAGTGCTTTATTACAAGTACATCGAAAATGAGACATCTGGACGTTGAGATTGAGTAGCGTTAGCTCGCCACTCAGGACAGGATCTCGCCGCAGGAAGTAGGTTTGGGCCACGAACCATTTGGCACACTCAACGCGACGACTGACGTGTTCATCGAGGTCGAGATTGAAGGCCCTCTCCCCCCGTCATCGATGTGTAAATCGAACATCTCCTGCAGCTCTCAACTGGAACTCTCCCAGACATATCGC
>NZ_PSYW01000036.1 GCF_003383095.1 Haloferax sp. Atlit-12N | reverse complement strand
CCTGGAAAGATGTTCATAGATCCATAGTCCGGTCTCACTTCGGTGGGCCTGTGCGATCTCGAACAGGACTCGACGTCGAACGAGCGAGGAGAGGTCGATCTGGAAGACCGCAGGATGGCTGGTAGAAACCGGTACAGGGCATCACGGTCTTATGTCAATCTGCTACACCGACATTTGCGTATGCAGCGCTACCGTAACGGACTGGGTGGTGTGCGATTTTGAACAATAGGGAAATTAATCACTCAAAGCCATTAACACCATCCCTCGGAACCGTTCTTTCATTTCGGTCACCATACAAAACAGCCATACTCTGTTAGATGAGTGGCATTTGGTCCAGTTAATTCTCTCTTCTAAGGGCTCTGGTGAATCACTAGACGGCGTCGGTTTCGACCGTTAGAACTTGGAAGATGAAGCGGGAAACCGTCGATGCCTATGTCGAAAATCTCCCGCTTCACGAGCAAAGCCGTCACGTTAGCTAAAAACGCTGTTGGTGGCCGAGGCGAAGTCGCCGCCCCCGAAGGGGGTGGCGGCTTCGCCGACTACGCCCTCGTGTCGCTGCACTGTCTGCGGGTTTACCTCGATGAATCGTACCGCAACGCACTCGATCTGCTGAGCGAGATGCCGCATATTTGTGGGGAGATTGGCCTCGAAGAGGGCAATCTCCCTGATCACTCGACGCTGGTTAAGGCGTTTGATAGGTTTGAGATGAAGGTCTGGCGAGTGCTGCTCCGACTCTCGTCGGAGCTGCACGACCTCTCGGGTCACGCTGCCATCGACGCCACGTTTTTCGACCGCGAAAACGCTAGCAAGCACTACTGCCGCCGGACGGATTATCGTGTTCAAACACTGAAAGCGACCGCTCTCGTCGACACAGAAACTCAAGCGATTCTCGACGTTCACTGTACGACCGAGAAAACCCACGACACGCAGCTCGGCTGGCAGGTCGCCTGCCGAAACGCAGGCGACCTGCACAGCCTCGCCGCTGACAAAGGCTACGACTGGATGGATTTACGCGAGAAGCTGCGAGAAGAGGACGTGAGACCGCTGATTAAACATCGCATCTTCCGGCCCATCGACCACGCGCATAACGCGCGGGTCGATGGACCTCGCTACCGCCAACGATCGATGTGTGAGACCGTCTTCTCGTCGATCAAGCGCACGCACGGCGACGCCGTGCGAGCGCGAACGTGGTACCGAGAATTTCGTGAACTCGTCATGAAATGTGTCGTTCACAACATCAAGCGTGCTGCAAAACAGTGAAATCAACCGCTGTATGGCGATTCACCAGAGCCCTTCTAAGTTAAATGCACCATGGCTGCGAATAATCTACGTAACGTAGAATTGTGAACGGAGTACCAGTTCTGCCCAAAGTCGATTAGTGACTAACACTTATTCACACTACACTCTACTTTTCTGCACCAGTGCATGCTCATTTAGTTTGTAATGGACAAAGAAATCAGTTCTAAAGGACCCCATACATTAGCTCTAAACGGTAAAAATTACAACCATATGTCTGTAACACTCACACCGAGAGGTTTGGTATTGGCAAAGCACTAATCACACTTCCATCGATGCAGCGTGATTAATACTGTTGGGCTACGGGACGACTTC
>NZ_PSYW01000035.1 GCF_003383095.1 Haloferax sp. Atlit-12N | reverse complement strand
ATGAACATCTTTCCAGGATTGAGGGTTCCGTTCGGGTCAAAAGCGCGCTTTATCCGCCGCATCAACTCCATCGTTCCGTGGCTGTACTCACTCGCTAAGTGCTGTTTCTTTCCCATTCCGACGCCGTGTTCACCTGTGCAGGTCCCGCCAAGGTCGATTGCGCGTTCGACTATGTTACGATCAACACGCTCGCCCGTGACGCGCTGTCTGTCGTCGTCGCTCCTCACGAAGATCGTATAGTGGACGTTCCCGTCCCCAGCGTGTCCGAAACACGGAATTTCTAGGCCGTACTCGTCCTCCAGAGAGGAGATGTATCGAATGAGGTCCGCGTAGGTGCTGATCGGAACGGTCACGTCGCCCGAAGTGAGAATCGTCAACTCAGGATTGTAGTTTTTGAGCGCGGTTGCCATCTCTTCTCGGACCATCCACAGCGTTTCCATCTCCGCGCCGGACTCCCCGACTGCACAGTCGACGACCGGATGCTGATCGACAACCGACTCGAAGAACGCCACCTCGTCCTCGGCACTGTGGTTTGTATGAAACTCCACGAATACCATCGGTCGCTCTTCGAGCCCCGCATCAAGGTGCTCGTTGACTATTTCGACACTCAATTTATCAAGCAGTTCGATTTTGGCGACGTCGACACCCCAGCGAATCACGTCGGAAGTAAAGGTCGATGCGCCGCCGACCGTATCGAACGTCACCCGGCCCCCCCAGACTTGCTCTGGTCGCCCTGTGAGCTCAAGCGTTGCCTCGGTGACGACGGCGAGAGTGCCCTCGCTCCCGACGAGGAGGTCGAGCAGATTGTACCCGGCGGATGTCTTCGCCGCGTTGGTTCCGGTCTCAATGATCGTCCCGTCCGGAAGCACCGCTTCGAGTCGCAGAATCCAGTCGTGAACTTCCCCGTATTTTACTGTTTGCATGCCGCTAGCGTCGTTTGCGATCATCCCACCGATAGTCGAGATGTCACCCGACGATGGCAGCGGTGGGAAGAAAAGACCGTACCGCTCGACGGCATCGTTGATACTACTGCCCAGGACGCCCGGTTGGACGTCGATTTGGAAGTCGTCGGGACGCACGTCGAGCACGGAGTTCATCTTCGTCATGTTCAGACTGATTCCTCCTCGGACAGGTACTGGATGGCCTTCGAGGCTCGTCCCGGCCGCGTATGGGGTCACCGGAACACCGTGAGAATTTGCTGCAGAAAGTACAGTCGCGACGTCGGCCGTCGATTCGGGCCACACGACGACGTCCGGAAGGGAGGCGTCATCCTCGTTGGTTCCCCAGTCACTTCCGTGGCGCTTTCGGCTCTCGTCGCGGGTTGATATCTGTGATTCATCCAATCGAGAGTCGTACAGGAAGCCGTACTTCATATGATGCGTGGTAACGTCACACTCGTACATATATCGGTCGCTGTGAGAGCGACACCAGTAGATGTATTACACTCTCAGACGAGTCGCTATCCGTGGTTCATACAGCGATAAATCTTTACACGGTTCGAGACGCAGCACACGGAACACTAGACCTGCTTGAGCGAGTATCAGACGCCGGATACGACGGCGCCGAACTGGCGTACGAGTTCGTCGACGCGGAGCCGACTGCTGTCAGGTCGAAACTTGACCATATTAATCTCGACTGCCCGGCGGCGCACATCGAAATCGGTCCGCTGACGAACCGGACC
>NZ_PSYW01000034.1 GCF_003383095.1 Haloferax sp. Atlit-12N | reverse complement strand
GCGTCGCCGACGGTGTCGCCGGCAATGTGTCGTGAGAGGTATGCGCCGACGAACGCATCACCGGTGCCAATCGCGTCCACCGTCTCCGTCTCGAACGCCGGTTGGTCGTACACCGTTCCGTCGTTGAGGGCAAGCGCACCCTCATCACCACGAGTGACGATTACTGTCTCGAAATCGAAGTCGTCTACTAGCCCTCCGGCGAGTGCTCGAGCGTCGCCTTCGCGGTCGAGGACGTGGCGGATGTCGCGCTCGGCCGCGACAAGAATATCGACGTCAGAAAAGAATGACTCACACGTTGCCTTCGCTTCAGCCGGCGACCAGAGCTTTCCCCGGTAGTTGAGGTCGAACGCGGTCGTCGTTCCCGCCGACTGTGCGTCAGCGAGTAGTTCGGCCGTCGTCGCTTCGAGCGTCTCCGAGAGTGCGGGAGTGATACCGCTCGTGTAGAACACGTTGGCGTTACGAATCGCGTCCCGATCGAGTTCGTCCGACTCGGCGGTGGTGACGGCTGCGTCGGCCCGGTCGTAGATGACCGTTGTCGGTCGAGGTGCTGCTCCCTGCTCGATATAGTATGTTCCTTGGCGTGACGACGTACTCCACGCAACTCGGGGGTCAACACCGTGGGTTTGGATTTCGTTCGTCACGCGGCGGCCAAGCGCCGAGTCCGGGAGCTTTGAGAGCCAGCAGGCGTCGGTGCCGAGTCGTGCCGCCGCAATGGCAACGTTGCTCTCTGCCCCCGCCGTTCGGAAGTCGAGTTCCGTCGCAGTTTCCAACCGTTCGCCCGCAGGTGGACTCAGCCGAAGCATCGTCTCGCCGAAGGTGACGAGGTCGGGTGTCATCGGTACTCCTCGGCGATTGCGACGAACTCGCTGGCTGCGTCGGTCAGCGTACTAAAGTCGCCCGCGGCGATGGCCTCACCGTCGACGATGGAACTGCCGACGCCGAGGGCAACCGCGCCGGCTTCGAAGAACGCTGCCGCGTTGTCGGTCGAGACGCCACCCGTCGGTATCAGCGGGACTTGCGGGAGTGGCCCGTTTATCGCCCTTATTTGTTTGGGGCCGACAGCTGACGCAGGGAATAGTTTACAGAAGTCTGCGCCGGCCTCAGTCGCGGTGAGCGCCTCGGTTGGCGTCATCACGCCCGTCGCAATAGGCGTGTCGTACCGGTTGCAGGTCTCGATGACGTCCGTGTTCACCGTCGGGGTGACGACGAACTCAGCACCGGCGAGTTGGACGGCCCGTGCAGTCTCCGGGTCGAGAACCGTCCCCGCACCGATGGCAACATCCTCGACGCTGTTGGAGACCTCTCGAATCATGTCCACCGCGCCCGGTGTATTGGCTGTAATCTCGATCGCGTTGACGCCACCGGCTGCGATAGCACGAACGATGTCGGGTGCGACAGCTGAATCGATGCCACGCACGATCGCGATGATTCCAGGATCGATGATACGCTGGTGAACCGAGACTTCACTCATAGGTACATCTACGACTCCGGGTGGACCAGTATAACTTCTTGTGATGGTGGCACCACTTGGACTCAAGAAAGAAATCCAGTCGTACAAATGGTTGATGCTGACCAAGCGTTCGCATCCTCTGAGTGTTGTAGTGGACTCCCAGCGGAACTGCAACGCTTGGCCGGCGGCAGTGCTTCCCTGAGGAAGCAACAAATCATACTGTGCTGTTACACACAGCACTACCTCTCTCAACAATACTTGCGACTATCGACCAGTCTTGCGTGTAGAGATTCCCGGTTGACTGAC
>NZ_PSYW01000033.1 GCF_003383095.1 Haloferax sp. Atlit-12N | reverse complement strand
TATTGTTGTTGAGGTTGATGCTGACGCACCCGTCGAACAGGTGAACCTCATTCAGCCGAATGGGGAACTGTTCGGGAAACGTGGGCTTGCCGCCGGCGCACGACAGGTTTCATTCGAAATCGGGACTGCCTACGAGCCCGGTGAGTACCGTGTCGTCGCGTTGGATGGTGAGGAGACCGTTGCTGAGGGTTCACTTTCGATTCAACCGGACCTCAGCATCGTCGAGATGGGGATTGGGAGAAATCAGCCAGAGGAGATGTGGAACTCTTCGGGTGACGAAGTTACTGATGAGGCGTTTGTGACTGTTGAGAACCGTGGAACGGGGCCAAACGCAGTCACGAAATTACTCTTCATCGGAGACGTTCCGTATCCCTCCGATGAAGAGGGGACTAATTACGCTGATGCCGATGGTGTGAGTGGTATCTACGACCCAGATGCAGATGATGAAACAGCTGCAGTAACTGTTCCTCCTGGGCAGAAACTCACTCTATACAGCTATCGGTCCCCATTCGCGTTCATTCGAGCTGAGGGCATCTCGTGCAAAAATGAACCCCAATCGGGAGAATTTGAAGTCGTTTTAGAAACGCGAGTTGACGCAAAGAAAATCTCTGAGACATACCAAGTCCAGTACTCCGCTTCAGACGAGTTCAACAACTGCGAGATTACGATTAGCGAGGCATAGGATGGTTGATCTGATTGATATCGCCTTAGAGGGATTCAAGAAGATCGTTGCTTGGGTGACGTCTCTGTTCATGCAGGGCGTGAATCAGGGGTACGAGACACTTTCTACAGAGATGTTTGGGACCCCGACTCCCGAAACTGATGGTGTGTTCGTTTTCGGGACTCCAACGAATGGCGCATGGCCGGCCATTCGAGATGCCCTCGTCGGTGGTGAGATTATGCTGATCTCGCTACTCCTGTTGCTGATGTGCGTTCAGGGGCGACACACGATGCGGATTTTCAATGTCGGGAGCGAATACAAAGCTAGACGGACGAAGAAGACTGCATGGGTTGGGGCGTGTCTTATTATCTGTTGGTACTGGGTAAGCGCCCTCGGTCTCTACATTGTTGATGGGTTTACAATCGCCCTTCTGCCGAGTTTGAGTTCACTAGGCGACGTCATGCTCAATTTTCTCCGGGAAACCGTGACCAACCCTGGTCTCAGCTTACTTTTCGCATTTGTGGGTGGTCTTTCAATGTGGGTGCTTGAAGCGCTCTACTACATTCGAGAGGTGTTGGTCCTCGTCTATGTGTACGGAATGCCGGTTGCGGTTGCTATCGCCTATGGTAATCTTCCTGTTCTTTCTGACATCGCTATGGGCTTCTGTAAGCGGTTTGTCCCTCTTGCAGTTCTCCCTCTCCCAGCAGCAGTCGTATTCAAGGGATACGATTTGCTCTATTCTGAAGGCGTTCTCACGCCAGACAGCCCATTTCTGAAGTATCTTGTCGCGACATCACTTCCGCTAATCGCGCTCTATCTCACGTGGAAGACGTTCACGTACGCGACGCCCCTCACCGCGAAGGTGATTGGTGGTGCAACGCGAGGCGCAGCCCTTGTCGGCGGCGTCGCAGCCGGCGCGTATGTCGGTGGTGCTGGCGTTGCGACGACTGCCGCCCGCTGGGGGCCGAAAGCCGCCGCCGGCCAAGCACTCGCCCAGCGAGCAGCCGCACAGCGTGACTCGACTGATGACAGCGATGGACTGCCGTCGTACCGGCGGACCGAAAACGAGCCCCGAACCCGCTAACAATGTCGACAGATCAAGACACAGCCGCTCGGCGCATCATGGACCAGTTTGGCGAAGCGAGTCGTATTCCCTACCTCAACATCGAAGAGGGCGACGTCGGCATCCTCATCGA
>NZ_PSYW01000032.1 GCF_003383095.1 Haloferax sp. Atlit-12N | reverse complement strand
CTCACCCCTGATGTCGACAATCATGAGGCGATCGGTGAAGCTCTTCGCGAGGAACGCGTCATCAACGTCGTCGTGGGTTCGGAATTCGGTTGTCAACTGGCGAAGTTCGGTCGTTCGATCACTAACCAGTTGCAGATCCGGAACAGTAGTAAGAATATCCTTGTGCGAACGTCTTCGGGTCACGGAGTTGTTGTGCTCAGGTCGCAAGTAGATGGCACCTTAGTGGGCGTTCGGTCGTCTTATGAAGACAGCGACAGGGAGTTCGTCGACAACAAATCACTCGCTGGCAAGCAATGGTTCGAAATCGCCCTCCGTCAACCCGCGGCGAACCCGCTCGTGTTCAGCACTGGTTGGCGGTGACGACGTCACCAACAATACTTCGAGTCTTGAACCTTCGTCAGCTCGTATTCCACGTCTCGTATCCCGGGGGATAAACACTAGTTAGCAGGGGAGACATGGTGGTCAGTCTCACCTTCACGGATGGATCTGCTTCCAGATCGAACGCTGACGACGAGGTCGTTCAACGCGCGTGGGCGGGAATAACTGCCCCGGCTCGAAGAAGCCACAGACGGCTTCGTCCGGCCAGTCAGAACTACCTCGTGGGCAGAGAACCGGGTTGCAGTGTACGTCCGTTTAGCATCGAAATCGACACGAGGCATACAGCGGAACTATCGTTCACCATTCTCCCAAATACGTTCGGGTGGAACTGTTTGTTCCTCGGCTGTCTACAACTGGGTAATGAGCGATGCACCGCCACAGTCAATGACGGAGTCAAAGGCAGGTATCCGAGGCGAGAGATCGCGCACACTCAGTTCGCAGCGGAACGTCTCGGGCGGTCTCCGATGACAGGAGCGAGCCGAAGTCAGTGGTCGCGGCGATTCATCATCGCGAGTGCCGTGTTTTTCGTCTGCTGGCGGCTTGGTACAACGGTCGACATCACCCATCGGGTTGAGGCCGTCCTCGCCCTCTTCGGGTTCGTCTCCCACATTGTCTTCGGTATGGCCTATCTGTTAGTGCCCTCGTACTTCGGGACGACTCTCTACCGACACCATCCCACCAGTCTATTTCGTGGCAGCCACGTTGGGGACTGTACTGCTTGCATTCTCTGCAGGTTCGGTCGGGCCGACGTTTGTGGAAACTCTTGGGGCACTCGTTTGGGGGAGTGGTGTTGCAGCGTTCGTCGCTGCGCTGTTGTGGTCGGTTCGAAACGAAGTCCGACGCTGGGACGGGAACGAGTTCTCACAGGGAGAGCTACGAGTGGGTAGACAAGTATGCAAACCGGTATCTCATCATTCCATTCGCCTATCTCACGATTGGGTCGTACGAATTACTCGCGCGTACGACAATGCTACCAGGGCTCACGGATGGCTATTTTCCGCGAATCACACACTTGGTAGCTGCGGGGTTCGCAGTCCTTCTCGTTTTCACGCTCGGTGTTCGTCTCAGTCCTCGGTTCCTCGGTGTTCCGGCATCAAAAAAAAAACTCGCCGCAGTCGTCCTCCCTGCCGGTGCAGTTGGCCCGGCATTGGTTGCCGCTAGTCTGGGTGGTGGTCAACTTTTGGTCGTTGGAGCGGTAAGTGAAGCGGTAGCGTTCGTCGGCTTTGCAGCGTTGTATCTTAGTGTGTTCTTCCGGTCAGACCGCCGGCGAGTCGGAACAGGCAGTGTTATCGAAGGTGTGATTGCTGGTGTTGTGGGGGTTGCTATCGGTCTCACGATGGCCCTTTGGAGCGTACTTGAGATACCTGCGCTCCCACCGGGGACGCTGGCTGCCCATCGTCAACTCAATCTGCTTGGTTTCCTCAGTCTCGTCATTGTCGGATCTACCTTCCTGTTTTATCCCCCGTCTGCGGGTCGGTTTTGTGGGGCGAGCGAACGGACTGCCCAGCTCATAATCGCTGCACTCCTCATTGGACTCACCTCCTCGGTCCTCGGCCGAATCGCTGGTATGTCTCTTGTAGGTGCTCTCGGAGACGGGGATGTACTAATCGGGACGCCCGGATACGGATATTTACTAGTA
>NZ_PSYW01000031.1 GCF_003383095.1 Haloferax sp. Atlit-12N | reverse complement strand
GCCTCCTCCGCAATACTAATGCAACAGGGATCAGACTTGACACACCACTCCGCCCAGTCTAGATAACGATTCCGAAACGATTCATCTACCTTGTTCCGGTACTTTGTTGATTTTTCCTCTCCCCCTGTGTTGCCGCCGAGTTCCAGTTCGAACTGACGCTTTAGTTCCCATAGCGCATTGCTATCCGTCTCCGGTGTGTATGCTCGGATCACATGGTAGGATCATGAAACTAGGACTAATACATTACGGTGCGAGCTCCCCGATAGTGTCGTGCTGTGACCGCTGAGTACTCGAATGAGAACATATAACCCACCTCCTTGTGAACGAGTATCTACATGGCTTCGACGACAGATCTACTCTCGGAGTACAATGCGAGCGAAGTCCGGTTCTTCCGCGATGAGGAGGTCGGGCTGAACGGAATAATCGCACTACACGACACCCGGCTCGGTCCCGCTGGCGGCGGTACGAGGCGGTACGCGTACGCGTCCGAAGAGGACGCACTAGAGGACGTACTTCGTCTCGCTGAGGCGATGACGTACAAGTACGCTCTTGCCGGAATCGACATGGGTGGAGCCAAGGGCGTCATCTGGGTTGATAACGAAAAACAGCGTAGTGAAGCGTTATATCGATCGTACGCGCGCGTTGTCGATAGTTTCGACGGACGGTTCATCACCGGTAGCGATGTCGGAACCGACAAAGAGTGTCTTCGGTGGATGAGTCGGGAGACGGAGTACGTGACCGGATTACCGGAACAGTTCCCCCGACCGACCGACGACTTCTTTCACGCAGGAGGACTCGGCGTAATAAACGCGATGGCTGGCTGTTGTGAGTTGGTCTTTGGCTCTGATGACCTCGGCGACCGCCATGTCGCAGTTCAGGGTGTCGGCGAGATGGGCGAACACGTCGTTCGGTATCTCTCTCGGCGGGGCGCTCAAGTGACGGTCGCCGATATCAACCGAGAGCGGGTCGATCAGCTCGCTGATGAACTGCACGTCGGCACGGCGGATCCAGAGTCTATTCACGCCGTTGACTGCGACGTGTTCGTTCCTGCGGCTCTCGGTGGCGTCTTGAACGCCGAAACCATCCCGCAACTGGAGTGTGAGATCGTCTGCGGCCCGGCAAACAATCAGTTCGACTCCTCTCAAGACGCCGTTCGGCTTGCCGACGCTGGCGTCCTCCACGCTCCCGACTTCCTTGCGAGTTCGGGGACTATTATTGAGCATACCGACCTCCTCCGACAGGGTGGGTACAGCCATCAGCGCGTGCTCGAGTATCTGCGGCGGATCAAAGACCAGATGCGCGAAGTCGGTAAGCGTGCGGAGCGTCAGGAGCGTCCGCCACAACACGTCGCCACGGAACTCGCAAGAGAACGGATCGAATCAATCCGAAGTATTCGTCCCTCGATGCGGTCTGCACCGTCGCCCGAGTGGTGATCAGAGACGTCCGTTCTCACGGACGTCGCAGTGTTACGCGAACGGCAGCGAATTGTCCTCCAATACCGCCTCCTTTGTTTTGATCGCGTTCCCTGTCTTTTCGTCGAACAGATACAGCGACTCCTCGTCGAACGTGAGGTCAACCGCCGATCCGGCTTCAGGTCGGACCGAACTCTCGATTCGAGCTGTTACCTCGGTTCCGTCAGCATCTAAATAGAGGAAGTTCTCGTTGCCCATGTGTTCTGCGACGCTGACCGTCGCGGTAAACACACCGTCCGAGACAACCCGCAGATCCTCTGGTCGGATTCCCACGCGCACCCGGTCCCGATCGTCGAGCATTGAGCCATCGGTCAGCTCGTACTTGATCGACGCGTCCATCGCCGACAGTGTCGTCCCGTCAACAGACGCGGTAAAGAGATTGATGCTCGGCGAGCCGATGAACTTCGCTACGAACTCGTTTGCGGGCTTTAGGTACACGGTCTCCGGTTCCCCAGCCTGTTGCAGTTCCCCGCCGTCGAGCACCGCAATCCGGTCGCCCATCGCCATTGCCTCGGTCTGATCGTGCGTCACGTAGATAGTCGTGACGTCGAGTTGCTGTTGGAGTTCTTGGAGTTCGGTGCGCATCTGCGCGCGAAGCTTCG
>NZ_PSYW01000030.1 GCF_003383095.1 Haloferax sp. Atlit-12N | reverse complement strand
CGAGCTGCTGCGTTCCTCCATCGTCTCTCGGGGGAGATGTTCTCTCAGATGCTGTATTTCTTGTTGGTACCGAGAGATATCAAACTGTTATCTCTCAATTTGAACTGAGTTATTTACTTGACTACGTTGATCGATACTCATGCAAAATAGTTCTGTCACTCAAAATATGAGTTAACCGCCAAGACACCAACAGTAGTTCATATTATCCACACAATACTACAACAACCAACGATTGAATGAACCTCCCGACAGACGAACGTCGATTGAAAAGATAACTAACTGGATAGCTTTCGTCTTAATCATCGCTCGAGGCAGTATTCGTAGCTGCCTGTGATGCTCGTGACCAGACTCCATTCTGAAGGTCAAGACCGTTGTTCCATTTCCCAACGACAGTCGAGACGGCTAGATCTCCAGTAACATTGTTCATTGTAGCAATCCGTCCGAGTATCGGATCAACTCCGGCGACGAACCCGACAATTGCCAGCGGAAGTCCAACCTGCGTGAGAATGACGGTAAGCATGACGATTCCAGCACCCGGAACACCAGCGGTACCGATACTAATGAGAACGACTACGATCAAGACGAAAGCCTGTTCGGTGAGAGCGAGTGGCTGTCCAACGACGTTCGCAGCGAACATAACAGTAATTGCTTGCCGAATCGCGGCACCGTCCATGTTCGCAGTTGCACCAACCGGAAGCGTGAACGAGTAGACCCGTTCGGAGATACGCAAGTCTTCGTCTGCGTTGCGCATTGTGACTGGGAGCGTCCCGCTGGACGAACGAGTTGCGAAGGCCGTTACCATCGCGTCTTTCGCACCGCTGAGGAATGCAATCGGGGACACATCGGCGACCCACCACATCAAGAAGACGAGATAGGTGAGGACAATATGGACGATGATTGCGATGGCGACCGCCAAGACGAGTTCACCCAGCGAGGAGAACACCCCAATGCCTTCCGCACCAATTCCAGAAGCCATCAACGCGAAGACACCAAGTACGCCGAATTCGAGGACGCCTCGAACGACCACGAACATCGCCTCTGCGCCAATTTCGAACGCTTCGAACATCGAGTCGACACCCTCTGCAAGTTGTTCTTGTTGGTCTCGGACGTAAGTTAATGCGATGCCGAACACAATAACGAAGAACACCGTCGCAAGCAGGTTACCTTCTGCGAGCGCCGAGACAGGATTACTTGGTACAATACCAAGAACGACATCGATCAACGATGGCGGTGCTTTCGACTGGGCCTCTCCCTCGACGAAGTTGAGTCCTTTTCCGGGGTGAAGTACGTTCGCAACTGCAAGGCCAACACCCCCTGCTATAGTCGTTGTTATAGCGTATAACCCGACTGTCGTCCCACCAATTCTCCCGAGTTTTGCTGGGGAGAGTTGTCGAATCCCGGTGAGGAGTGTGAATACAATAATCGGGATGACAAGCATGTTGAGCAGTCGAAGAAAGAGGTCACCCAACGGCCTCACTATCGTCATACGTTCTCCGAACGCAATGCCAGCGGCGGCACCTAACATAAAGGCGGAGAAGATTCGCCAAATGAGTGGAATGGACCGATACCGATGCCACAGTCTGCTTCCGAATCGTACCATATGATGTGAACTCTTTGGAAAGCTAAATACCCGCCATTCACCCCCATCTGTGCAGGATTCTATGAGATACCAATCTCTTTTGGACACCAATTGAGGTATAGGGAATCTGTTGAATTTTCAGCCGAGCGCGCAGAGTAAATAGAAATATAGCTATGAAAAGTGTCGAAATGAAAAGTAAATTCAATAGACTAGCTCACTACAGACGGTAGTCGGCGGTTATTTTTTCTGGTTTCCACGATGGTCAGTTCCTATATCTATGAATTTGTAGACACGCATACGATTAAAGAGAGATGTTATCCGTATTGGTCGAATCCGTTGGTTTGGAGCAGTACGCGCACTCAACCAACCACACACCTGCGCGCACATTGTTGACTCAGTCTACACGTATGACTGGTGGGTGCCTCGAGTCTGGACATCCACGAAATAATGCCGTGTCGAGCTACCGACGGAACCAGCAAAAGACCCGTGCTCATGGTCGCTATACACCTCCTCGGCGCCACGAA
>NZ_PSYW01000029.1 GCF_003383095.1 Haloferax sp. Atlit-12N | reverse complement strand
CGATGGCCGACGACTGGGCCCAACTTCAGGATGCAGGCGCCGAGTTCGCCAACAAAGAACTCGACTCGAAGCTCAAATTCCACGCAACAACCCGGTCATTCCCGGTCGAACAGATCACCGAGACGATCGAGGAGCGACTCACCGACGAGGACGTCACACAGAACCCGATCTTCCGGGAACTCCTCGAGGAGTATCGGGAGACGCGGCCCAAAGAAATGCGTGACCGCGGCATTCAACAGGTTCGGTACTACATTGGCGTAGAAGTCTCGCCACTCGAAGTCTATGACCGATACCGCGACGAGGGAACACCGGCTGAAAAGCTGACGCAGTTCCCCGTGATCGGCATCCTGTTCAACCCGTTCGTCACACGACGAGAGGACCTCTCCGATGTCGAACGCCGCGCCCAGATGTTCGAGAAGCTGGACGACCGGATTGCGGATGTCCGTTCCGAATTCATTCAGCAGGCCTCCGGCTGGTCTGCCCACCGACTCAGCACGGTCGAATTGTTCGTTCTGAACATGGACTTCTGGAACGGCGAGGAACACGATTTCGAGACCGAAGCAGACGTAATTCGCGAACAACCGATTCTCGGCCGGTCACGCCGGGAGGAGGCGTTCAATGCGTAATCTCCCGTTGCAGTCGAGTCGTGATATTCTCTCACAACTCACCCAGTGGGCTCAACAGCCAACATCCCCTGAAGGTGCAGCGCTCTATCTGGGGACTATCGTGGTACTCGGCGTCGGCGGGACAGCCCTCTGGCAGCGGTACCGCACCGACGACGAGCCGGAAGTCGACTTCTCGGATGTCCTCGACGAGGAAACCCTCGAAGCCGGCGAGGCAGAAGGCCAACTCCTCGACGACATCTCGGAGTCACACAAGACGGCGACGGCCCCAGCGGCAGTCGAATGGAAGACGCGTGCTGCCCGTGTCGGTGAGCAATGGACGACGACGCTATACATCGCTGACTACGCCGACTACCCGAATGACGGCTACTTGAGTGACCTCTTCGAGTTGACCGACGTCGAGTTCGACCTGACGGCGCACATCACGCCGAAGAACCAGCAACGCGCACGAAACGAACTGCAGGATATTGCGGACGACCTGCAGGTCGACGCTGATTTAGAACAGAGCGTCCGGAGTGAGTACCTCCAAGAGCGAGCCAACGAGGCAGCGGCGACGTACAAGGCCGTCGAGAGTGGTGCGAGTGTGTTCGACCAAGGGCTGTTCGTCACCGTCCGTGCCGACGACACGGACGAACTCCAGAACGCCGTCAGAGCAGTCAAAAGCGCGCTCCGTGACGAACCGGCGAATCTCACGCCAAAGACGGCTATCTGCCGGCAGGACCTCGCACTCCAGTCCGCCGCGCCAATCGGCGACAACGTCTTCGGCCGGGAGTCGATTGCCCTCGGCGGTGCTGTTGGTTCCCTCTTAGCGTCGCCACACAACGCGACGATTCTCGAAGAAGGGGGCGTCGAGTTCGGGATTCACAAGGACAACCAGAGTCCGGTCGTCATCGACCCGTTCGCCCGTGACAACGGGTATGCGATGTTTACTGTCGGCGACACAGGCTCTGGCAAATCGTTCGGTGCGAAAGAGAATTTCATCCGGTCGATCGAACAGAGCAAGGACCGCATCGGGATCATTCTCGAACCGCTCAACAACTGGGCGGGCGTCTCCGAAGCGCTCGACGCCAAGCGCATTACCGTCGGTGGGACACTCGGACTAAACCCGCTCGAAATCCGCCAGACGCCCGAACACGTCCAACGGGCAATGGGTGAAGACGCGAGTCCGTTCAACGAGAAACTCGACGACGCGATGAGCTTCCTGACGAATTTCTTCGCTCTCCGCGGCATCTCACTTGGCGACCGCCGAACAACACTCGAACTCGGTCTCAGACAGGCCTACGAGCGTCATGGCATTACTGATGATATCACGACGCACGGCAACCCGAGCCCGACGATTCGAGAGATGCTGGACGTCTTCGAAGAGATGGTCGACGACCCCGAGTCGTTCGTCGTCCGGTCGGATGCGGAAGCTGAGAAAATCAGCGATGATGCAACATGGTTGATCGACCAACTGCGGCCCTTCGAAGAAGCGGGCCGCTACGCGAACCTCGGGAAGGAATCGGAGTTCGACATCCGCGACGAGAAAGTCAT
>NZ_PSYW01000028.1 GCF_003383095.1 Haloferax sp. Atlit-12N | reverse complement strand
TACCATGGCGACGGACTACTAAGGTCGCAATTCGTCGAAGATTTTTACGGCCCTATAGTGTACCAGCAGCTCCAAACAGTCAAAGAAATCTTTGACCCAGTTGGTGTGTTTAACCCCGACAAGGTTGTGCCGGCAGGAAATAAAGAGCCAGCTAGAATGTCTGCCAGTCTTCGCTATGAGGAGTACCAGCCCCGCTCAATCCAGACAGCTATGGATTTTTCATCTGAAGAGGGCTTTGAATCACTCATTGAACAGTGTAATGGGTGCTCAAAATGTCGAACTACCGGTGATGGGGTTATGTGTCCATCTTATCGCGGGGCAAAAACAGAAATAACATCGACCAGAGGGCGTGCAAATCTCTTACGGGCCGCGATCAACGGTGAGCTAGACGACGACATGTTGACTTCAGACTGGTTCCAATCTGAGGTTTTAGATTTGTGTCTCTCATGTAAGGCTTGTGAGACCGAATGTCCGACCGGTGTTGATATGGCGAAATTGAAAACGGAAGCAAAACACCAACGGCATAAGGAAAAGGGCACGTCGCTGCAAGCACGAATCTTCGGAAACGTTCGAGTCATGAATAAGATTGGGAGCCTGACGGCTCCCCTCGCAAACCGGCTCGCTAACATTTCACCAGCGCGGATTTTGGGTGAAGCGATACTGGGAATTGACCGTCGACGGAGCTTACCAGAATTTCATCGTCATACGCTCTATGATTGGATGGATCGTCGATCCACGACGAATGAACAGGGGACACCAATCGTATTGTATCCCGATTGCTACACCACATATAATCAGCCAGAGGTTGGCAAAGCGGCAGTTAAGTTGCTTGAGCGGCTAGGATATCGCGTTGAAATAGGGGACTTCGAATGCTGTGGTCGCCCTGCACTTTCACAAGGTCTCGTTGAAACCGCGGCCGGCCATGCAGAAACCAATCGAGACCGATTCGCTCAGCTGCCAGATGAGACACCAGTAGTTAGCGTTGAGCCATCGTGTGTGAGTGCAGTAAATGAATACGATGATCTGATTGACGATGTGTCTACATCCGTGGCAGTACAGCCATTATCTTCTTTCTTACTTTCAGAGGCTAGCGCGGGCCAGATTGAATTACCGGAGATCGGCAACAAGAAATCTGTTGCCTACCATGGCCATTGCCATGCGAAAGCGAAAGGCTGGAGTACAGCAACTAAAGACCTTCTTGAGAGGG
Organism: Haloferax sp. Atlit-12N; assembly: GCF_003383095.1. NCBI lineage: Archaea > Methanobacteriati > Methanobacteriota > Halobacteria > Halobacteriales > Haloferacaceae > Haloferax > Haloferax sp. Atlit-12N. Next base: position 958 of record NZ_PSYW01000028.1, on the reverse strand, counting down.
TCGGCTACGACGTACATCCTCTTGATAGTACCTGTTGTGGGATGGCTGGTGCGTTCGGTTACCAGACAGAACATTACGACCTATCGATTGAGATTGCGGCAAAGACTATTAATCAGCTCGAACAGTTGGACGTGGAATGTATTGCCACAAATGGGGCTTCTTGTACGCATCAGTTAGTTGACCATGGATACGATCCCGTTCACCCAATTGAATTACTTTAGAACGGTATCAAGAGACCTCTGTACACACCAAAAATCATAGGCGTACTACGTCACACCATACTACTTTGAGTTCTAAAATACCAATATTGTGATGGTAATGGGAGTCTATGATATTTATAATAAACCCGGTGTACTTCCCTAAACCAAGGAATTCGTCTGCCAGGTACCCGACTCGCACCGAAAAAGCGGGAACCCAAGTTTCCCGCGGTCGAGTTTCGGAAACGTGGAGAGGCACGCTGGTCGCCGCGACGAACCCACTCTGTGAATTGTCGAGAAGTTGTATTGTACAATATACATGGCTTCAACGATCAGGTCGTACCAATCCTTCGTCGTGCGCCGAACCGCTCCTGAATATCTTTGCTAACGACAAATCACTGCATACGTGTGTTACAACTATATTTTTGTAATTGTATGTGGTTGGGACCGCGACCTGAGGGAGATCACCGCCGGGATATTTGTTCCTCACAAATTCGCTTGTTGCGAAGTTTCGGAAGTCGGGCGTTCGGCCCTCCCGGGGAAAGACTTCCCACAACTAGAGCGGCCGGGCGACCAGATCACCCCATTTTTCGAACCCGTATCGGTTGTAGAATGCCTGTGCACGCCCGTTGTCATCGTCAACATCCAACAGCAACCGATCTAGTGGCAAGTCCTGTTCATCGGCTGTTTCAAGCACGCGCTGCAACAGGTCGTCAGCGATCCCCGTCCCGCGGTGTGACTCCGCTATGAAAATCTCATTG
>NZ_PSYW01000027.1 GCF_003383095.1 Haloferax sp. Atlit-12N | reverse complement strand
GAGCCGTTCGTTGACGAACCGGCGACACTCGCCGTACTTGCGACGTTGAGTGCGATCTGTGTGAAAGCACATCCGAAGTTTGAGCACGCGCCGCCCCGGAACATCCAGGTGCTCTACGACATCCGAGAGCTGTACGTCAATAACCTCGCATCACTCCTCCGAAACCACGGAGATGGCACGCTCCAGCAGGACATCGCCGAGGTGCTGTACAGTAAGGAACCCGGCGAGGATGGCCCGCACCCTGGCCGGGTCTGTACGGGCATCACAGAGATGCCGGAGTTCAGTGACGGTCTTTACCTGGAAGTCCCGATGGCCGCAGCGTCACGGAAATGCCTCGTTCGAGAGGACAAGTCGTCGACGGGGAGAAACGATAGTGGTGAGATACTGACGCGAGTGAAAGACAACAAGCTGTACGTTCCGGTCGGTGATTTCGACAGCAAGTATCGTGACTACGCAGAACGGGCATTCAAGAAGCTCCTACGGGTGCAAGAAGACGGGCTCTCCAACGACCAGTTGACGTGGCTGACCACGAACGAGTCAGCGATTACGGAGCGGATCGATCGCTTCCTCGAGACCGGCCACCACGAGCGTATCTGGCGGAACTGGGACCGTGGAGAACGGACGATTCGTGTCCTCCGACGGGCCCTGAGCGACGCCCCCGATGACGTGGCGCAAACGGGTGAGTTCCACACGGCGAAGGAACTCTATCGAACGGTTGCGGCGTACGATGCCGAGGATGACTGGGAATCCTCAGTAACAGACTGGATATCGAGTCCGAGCAGTCTCGCGAAGACGCTGGCCGACCACGAGTCCCACTCGGCCGTCACCATCGACCGCGACGGACGCGTCAATACGTACCGAATCGGACGAGCCGGAACCGGCGCCGAACAGATCGAGGTCCGGGAAATCGAGGACCTCTTTGAACTCCCTTGTATGGCGAATATGGAGGAACGGCTACACGAGAAGAAGCCCGTCCGGAAGGACCTCTACAACTTCGCGCGGATGGTGATGTGGCTACCGCAGTATCAGGACAGTAGCCTCGACGAGATTGTCGCGGATCTCAAGGACGTCTTCTCCCGGTGGCCGTGGTACGATGAGCAGGAGACCGAGTACCAGATTCGCTACGAATTTTCGAACACGATCGACGGCGACACGCCGTTGCCGATGAACTGCGATAACGACGATCTGCAGCGCTACTGCATCGGCCAAGACCAGTGTCCCTATTCGATCTGGGGCAGCCTCCCGTTCCCGGATGGGATGTACGAGCAAGTCGATGAGCAGTCCGCCGGCCCCGAAGGGCAGTTCTAAATCATAGACTTTTCTCAGATATTCGAGAGCTGTGTTGCAGACCAAAGACAGTCTCTTCAATACCCTCGTCGAGCAATTTTCAGCGGCTAACACAACCAGAATTGGGTGAATTGGGGTATTTCACGATCCGAAGTTCCGAGCCGGAAGACCTCAAGAGACTCAGAACAGGTGAAGCAGCGGCCCTAGTAAATCCTGATACGCACGATATTACCTCTATTACCCCTCCGTCGAGCAATTTTTGAAATCGGCGAGTCATCATCGAACCCGTCGAGGTGTTTTCTACGCCCTCAAATCGACCCGACGGGGTTCTCCTTCGATTTGAGGGCGTCATATCGTCTTGCATATCGCGAGTTTCGTCCAAAGAAAGAGGCGATATGTAGTGTGCGAAGGCCGCCGGCTCTCTCAGGCCAAGGGGCAATCACCTATAGATTGGATTCTGAAACATATCAGATGTAGCGCATAGGTTGAGCGGGTACGTTTCGGTGGTGTCTGTCGCCCCCGCGAGGGGGTGGCGGGGCGCATCACGTGCCCCCGATAGACGATGGCTTCAGAACCACACAACGAGACACAGGCAGCGGATCACGCAGGAACTACCACCGACAGTGAGGCGCCGTGGGCGGACCTCGAGATGACGGTTCCGACCGACCGGGATGACGCGTCGGTCGTCGCGCTCGTGGAGTGTGCCCTCGTCGAACTCACGCACGAGGCCGTGGGCGCCGTCTTCGTCTCCCGGCAGGTCGGACGGTCGACGCGAACGCAGTACGTCGCCGTCGACGACGTCGGCGACCAGTTTCAGAAGGGGCACTTCGACGACCGACTGGGCTGGCACGAGACCACCGTCCCTCGACGAACCGTTCGCGATGAGCTCATCACCCAGCTCACGCGGTCGGCATCGACGTCGGCGGAGCGGCCAGGTGATGAAGCAGCTAGGGAGCCAGACACGTTCGAGGTGAAGCCAGTTCAAGATCTCCGAACGCCGTAGGGGCCAGACTTAACCAATATC
>NZ_PSYW01000026.1 GCF_003383095.1 Haloferax sp. Atlit-12N | reverse complement strand
GTTGGGGAAGGTGTACTCCCAGAAGAGTACCTCATCCCCGCTTGCATCACCGCTACTGTTACTCTGGTCGGTAGCGGTGTCCCCATCGCCTCCGCCGAGTTGCCTGTCGCCTCCACTATTACCGCCACCCGTACACCCCGCGAGTGCGACGCCTGCGCCAACACCGAGGCCCTTCACGAGTGAACGCCTGCTCAAACTAGATGAGTTACTCTCTGTCATGGGATGAACCCTACAGCACACATTAGACCACCATTATTTATAATTTACTAATGGACACATATTCCACAGACATCGGCAACGGCGGTGTTAACTACACTATCGGGAAGAGAAAGTTCGATCCAAGCGACGACGCTTCGCTAGCAGAGTGATCTACTAGTGACTGTCCCGCAGCATCACTCGGCTCCGACCTCAACGCTGCCGACGTTGTCGAGACCAACGAGTGCGTCGATATCACTAGACTCGGGTGGCTCGCGGTTCCGAAGTGTCTCGCCCGTCTTCCCGTCGAAGAGATGAATCCGGTCCTGCGGGAACTGAACGGTTAGCTGCCTCCCCGGTTCGATGACGATGTCTCCTTCGAGCGTTGCAGTATACTGCTTGCCACCGATTTGAAGGTAGACGTAGGTGACATCGCCCAGTGGTTCAGTTACCTCCACTTCCGGCGACAACGCGTTGTGTGTGCCTGCTGGAACCGCTTTGATATCTTCAGGACGGATACCTAGGGTGAACTGTTGTCCCGAGCTTTCGATATCTGCGTAGACGTCATCGTCCAATTCGTAGCTAAAGGCGTCGTGAACGAGCGTTGGCGTCTCGCCGCTCGTGTCGAGTTCGACATCGAAGAAATTCATCGACGGTGAGCCAATGAAGCCGGCGACGAACTGATTCTCCGGCTGGTGGTAGCATTCCAGCGGAGTCCCAATCTGCTGCAGTTCACCGTCGTTGAGCACGGCGATTCGGTCAGACATGGTCATTGCTTCAGTCTGGTCGTGCGTGACGTAGATAGTCGTCACGTCGAACTTCTGCTGAATTTTCTGGAGTTCCGTCCGCATCGTCGTCCGGAGTTTCGCGTCGAGGTTCGATAGCGGCTCGTCCATCAGAAACACTTCGGGTTCACGGACGATAGCACGACCAAGCGCAACGCGCTGTTGCTGCCCCCCGGAAAGGTCACCCGGCTTCTTACCGAGCAGATCATCGATACCCATCATCTCGGCCGCCTCGTGAACCCGTTTTCGAATCTCGTCCTTCGGGAGGTCAGTCGTCATCTTTAGCCCGAAAGACATGTTTTCTTCTGCAGTCATGTGCGGGTACAACGCGTAGTTCTGGAACACCATCGCCATATTCCGCGCCTTAGGCTTGTTGTCAGTAACTGCCTCGCCGTCAAGTACTAACTCACCAGATGTTGGTGTCTCGAGACCTGCGATACATCGTAGTGTCGTGGATTTCCCACAACCAGAGGGACCGACGAGAACGATGAACTCGCCGTCTTCGATCTCCACGTCGAAGTCGTCGACAGCAACGATATCTCCGCTATTGTCGTGGAACACCTTCTTGAGGTGCTGAACGTCTAGCTTACCCATACCACGTCCAAGATTGTTATTCGTGTTAAATCTTGCTCTCGTAGGAATTTCTCCGGTAAGCCCTCTCGGCAAGACAGAGGGCAAGTTCGGAGCAGTCGGCTGACTTCAGAGATTGACCCCTAGGCTGTAGCAGGCGGACTCAACGGCAGAACTCGCCCCACAATATTCTATGTTACATGAAACAGCCGCGGTTGGCAACAGTCAACTCATGGGGATGTGCCACCTGTGCCCATCTCTGGCCGATATCGATGGAATTGAGGATTTCATATATCATGAAACTAAATCAAAGACCGTTTCGAAGACAAGCCAATTGGAGGTATCGAGGCGAAAGAACACCCAACAGAAGGGGGTCAGTAGTCCTGATATCCGGGGTTGGAGACCGGATCGATAGTCGGGTCTTCACCTTCGACATCACGGATATACTCAAGCAATCGGTCTCTGAGCCGTTCGAAGACGGCTCTGTACTCAGGCCGACCGACGAGGTTGACCTGTTCGGCGGGGTCACGCGCGAGGTTGTATAGGTATCTCTCGACGTAGTGGTCGCTCGACTTCTCTGCTTTGCCCCCGCGCCATCCGGTCAACGTCGGTGCGGAAACTCCCAGTTTCCAGCGATCCGTTCGGATTGCTCGGCCGATTTCCGAGCCACTGAGCTGGATGAACGCCTCACCCATTCTGGGGTGGTCGTCGTCGAGTAAGCTGTGGCCGTGCATCGACTCGGGAACGTCATTGCCAGCGGCGTC
>NZ_PSYW01000025.1 GCF_003383095.1 Haloferax sp. Atlit-12N | reverse complement strand
CACCTCTTACGGAATTCCATCAAGTAGTGATAAAACTTACGGTAATAATGTTGAGTGTTCGGACGACGCGGCGAGTGGCCCCACGGTGCGTCAACACCAGGGAACCGATGGTGTCGTGCAGTCGCCTCGCCTCGACCAGTCGGGGAAAAGAGGCCTACGGTTACTCGTCAGTCGACCACACGTACGTCGAGCACGGAGGGACCGTCGGTATCGACCGCATCACGCAACGCCGCTTCGAGTTCATCTCCGTTAGTGACCCGGCTCCCATCGACTCCATGACTTGCTGCGTTGGCGGCGAAATCGACGCCGGGTTGCAGATCCATGCCGATGAACTCGTGATCGTCGTCATCTCCCCCGAGAATCTTTAGCGCGTTGTCCTTCAGAATGCGATAGTTTTGGTTGTTCGAGATGACGACTGTCAGGTCAAGGTCGTAGCGCGCCGCCGTGTACATCGAGTGGGGATAGTACAGATAGGACCCGTCGCCGAGGAGTCCGACCACGGGACGGTCATCCTCCGCGAGAGCAGCGCCGACGGCTGCGGGAAGGCCGTAACCCAGTCCGCCGGATTTGTTTCCGAACAGTTGTCCGGGCTGGAGGTCCCACTCGGACAACAAGGCGTACCGAGTGGTGACGCTCTCGTCGACGATGTACGCATCCGGAACCGCTTTTTCCATGGTCTCGATCAATTCCGTCTTCGAGATGGCATCGGAATCGACTGAAGGAGGTAGTTGCATGTTTTCGCCAACCCAATCACGGACCTCCTTGACCCGCTCGTGGCGCGCCGCTAACTGCTCGTCACTCACGCGCCCAGAGACACGACGGGTGAGATCTTCGATGACTGGCCGTAGTGCACCCGAAATGGCGATGTCAGCGGGTTCGTTTTTTGCGAGTTCCCAACTGTCGGGACCGATGTGTACGGCCGTCGCACTAGACGGAACGAGTGGTTCGTCGTGGGCCAGCGTCGGTGTGTGCGTCGAACAGCCGACGAGAACGACTGCATCCGTCTCGTGAAGCGCTCTCGATTCCGCGAATGACTCGGGCATGTGTGAAACCCACAGATCGTGATCCATCGGGAAGTTCACTTCCGTGGACAGAATCTCGCTGTGAACGCGTGCGCCGGTCTCCTCAGCCAGTTCGGTCACCGCATCGACGGTGGACTGGCCGCTGCGGGCGATCTGGTCGCCAACGACCAGCATCGGTTCGTCGGCCTCCGACAAAACGTCGGCCGCCAGAGCGATCGCATGAGAGTCGCCACGGCCACCATTCGGAATCCCGCCCAACGGTTCGACGGGCGCGTCCGTCTCCTCAACCATCACGTCCATGGGAAACCCAAGGAAGACAGGCCCCATCGGAGGCGTCAGCGCCACCTTGCACGCACGCCGAAGCATCGTGGGGAGAGATTCGACCGCCTTAACCTCGGCGCTCCACTTTGTGAACTGTTGAGTCATCTCGACAAGGTCACCGTACAGTATCGGCTCCTCGTGTTGGTGACGCATGCTGTGGGTGCCAGCCGTGACCACAAGCGGCGCGCCAGAAACGCTCGCGGCGTATAGGTTCCCCAGCCCGTGTGCCATTCCCGGGGCGACGTGGAGATTGACGACCCCGAGGGGACGCTCAGCGCCTCGCTGCCGGCGAGTACACGCGTATCCTGCGGCCATCCCTACGGCGATGTCTTCCTGTAGTCCAAGGACGTAATCGACTGCGCTTCCTTCAAGGGCACTCATCACAGGGACTTCGGTCGTTCCGGGGTTCCCGAAGAGATACGGAATCTCGTAGGTCTCCAACGCTTCAACAAATAAGTCCGCTCCAGTTCGTGTCATACTCTGCCGTATCAGGTGTCAATGCGGACCTTCATTTATGTTCCGCTTGGACAATCTTCGGGTCCCCACGGATCGTCTTTTGGTAGTCGCAAATCTTTATGCGATGGTACAAGCATGTGGCACACATGAACAAAAGCGGCGGTCGCCGGCGGGTCAAGTCGGTCGATACAGCCTGCGAACTGATCCGTGCGATGCAAGAGCGGAGATCAACGACTATCTCAGAGTTGAGCGAGGCGATCGACCTCTCAGAGGGGTCCGTACACACGCATTTGGCGACGCTGAAATCCCACGGACTCGTCGTCAAAGACGGGACGTCCTACGAGCTGGGACCACAGTTCGTCCCACTAGGAGAGCGAGTAAAGCACAACTCGAAGCTCTATCAGGCGGCTAAAAAAGAGATTGACCGTCTCGCCGACGAAACCGGCGAGTGTGTACACCTGTTGATCGAGAACAACGGCCAAGGGATACTCCTCTATGAGTCGTTCGGCGAGAAGGCGGTCGGCACG
>NZ_PSYW01000024.1 GCF_003383095.1 Haloferax sp. Atlit-12N | reverse complement strand
GCGAACGGAGGCCGTATCACCCACATACGCCGGGTCGTGGCCAAGCCACGTGCCGGGGTGGTAGCGGGCGGTGTAGATCCCCGGCTCGTCCAGCGTGACGATTGTGACGCCACTCTCGTTGGTCGCAACGCGCTGGTCACCCACCGTGATGTAGCCGCTGTGTGACGACCCGCCAATCGGGTACTGTCGGTCACTCCCATTCGATGCGATCGGTGCACCCGTCTGGTTATCGCGCAACTCGACTCGGATCGTCGCGTTCGACGTCGTCTGCGAAACGATCTCAACAGAGAGGTTACTCTCACGAAGCTGTCGCGCCGACCCGACTTGGGGGTCGACAATCGTGGCATTCACGCCACGAACGATCCCACCCACCCGAAGCGCCTCCCGGTCGACGGACTCTGCACGGACTGCCAGCCCGTACGTGGGCGTGTACGACTCGTTGACGACCTCGACAGTCACGTTCTCGCCGATCGTCTCACGGGGTGACGCCCGGTCAACCCCCCACGTGTCGATGATATTCGGACCATCGCGAACGGGCTCTGCACGCGGCCCGATCTGTGACGGATAGGCGTGTACTCGGACGGGAATCGCATCCGACTGTGCCGTGGTCGTCGACGTCCCGGTCGATGTGACGAGTGTGTCCCAGTTCGTGTTCCGAGCGGTGTAGAACCGCCACACACCACGGACTCTGGAGGTCTCATCGTCGGTGAGCGTATAGCCCTGCCACGGCCGGGACTGGAAAATCGCGACGCCAGTATCCCCGTTCGGGTACTGCGCGTAGTAGGGGTACACCGCGAGGTCGTAAATCTCGGTATCGAGTGTATCTGAGACGGTTCGTGTCTCGGTCCGGTAGTTGACTGTCGTCTCGGATTCGCCACCAACCGTTGTCTCGATGGTTTTCTTGAGGCGAACGGAGATGGTCGCTTCGAGCGTGAGATTCGCACCCCACGAGTGAGTGGTGTGATACTGTAATTCTGGCGTGTGAGTGCCGCTCGCAGTTGCGACTGGAATACCATCGATTTTCAGACGGATGTTCTCAATCTCGTGGGAGACGAGTTCCCAGTCGGTAGTCCGATTACCCGTTTCGGTCCCAGTTGGAACGCGAACGCGGTAGTCGACGAGCCCGCGAACCGTCCCATTGGGAGCGATATAGAGCGGTGTCTCACCTGCATCGAGATGGCCGCGCGTCGATGGCGTGACCGCGAAGATCGTCGCGTGCGCATCGTCGATGAACGTCCCATCTTCGAGTGACGCATGAGGCGGGTACGTCGACGTGTCGGGCCCGCCGGCGTCGAGATCAGCGAAATCGTTACGCGTCCACGTCGCGGCCGTCGCCGGCGGGCGCGTGAACGTGATGTCAGTCCCGTTGGCGAGTTGGTGGAGTGCCGTTCGGTCGTCGCCGTACTGCTGCTGGTAGTCTTGTTGGCTGACGTAGCGGTCGCTATCACGAGACCAGAGCGTTGCCGACTCGTTTTCCGTGAGGCCGTTTGTCTCAGTCCCTGGTCTCGGGGGCTGTGCCGTGGCGAGGCCGATAATGGAACTCGACACGAGCAACGCGGCTACCAGTACGGAGGGCACTCGATGCTTCATGGGAGGGCAAAGGTGGATTGGTGGGGCGCTTACCAGGGAGTGAGATTCATACAGTCCCCAAGTGGGAGACCCATAATCGACGCCACAACGGTATACAGCGGGCCGAGCACCGCCAAGATGAGGGCGGATTTGAGTGCTGCGCGCTTGTGGACTTTGAGTCGCTTTTTCTGTTCGGGGCTGGCGGTGAAGATCTCAGCGAGGGAGTCGGCCTGCCAGATGACTGCTAACCCAATGAAGCCGAGTGTCGTCGTAATCTGGAAGAAGCCCTCAACCATCCCCGGCAATTTCTCAGCGCTGCAGACCACGCTGTCTTGTGCGGCAACTGGCTGGACAGCAGCGATCGTGAACAGGACGCCGCCGATCGCGACGTGTCGGAGGATGGATTGGGAGGGCCGTTGCTGGTCGGCGGAGCGAGCGTCAGTTGGGGAGTGTGAGTCAGACATGAGGTCACTCGGTGTGGTCGTACACGAGCGCTTGGAGGTCGGCGTAGCGACTCGTCATAGTTGCAATCTCATCGAGCGAGTAGCCCAATTCACGCGCTTCGCTGAGTTGTGCGCGGAGTTCGTGCGGCTCAACGTCGCGAAGTTGCATCTCGTCGCGGAGGGCTTGCCGATAGAGGGCCGATGCGTTGAGATGGTCGTTCCACCTGAGGAACAACTCATCGATGTCTTCGACGGTGACTGAGCGGGAGATCATGTGTTCGGTATCGTTCCACACCGATTGTCTTGCGGTGCGTACATGTCAATCAGATTGATGGAATATTATATATTTACTGGCCGATATGAAGTGTGATGACATGCCAAACTAGGTACTAAATGATCATCTATATCCAAGACCGGTGTATAATTCTC
>NZ_PSYW01000023.1 GCF_003383095.1 Haloferax sp. Atlit-12N | reverse complement strand
TTTGTGTTGGCTCCTGAAATCCCCCAACCAGCCTCATCTCGGATCGGGGTCGAGTCACCCACCTCACCAAGCCCATACTGAGCCTGTGTTCGCTCCGACAGTCGTGGGAGGGCCACAGCCTCAAAATGGTCCGCCTGTTCGACAGACAACGGCTCGTCGCTCTCTGGATGGCCGGCCGCTATCGGGAGCGGCTTCACCGAAAACGGGGCCGGGCCTGTCTCCCCGAATGATGGACTCGGGAGTTGGGCGATCCACTCCCCACTAGGGAGTGTGTTGATCCGATTTCTGAGGTCGGTCGGGCTCAAGTCTTCGTGGGCCAACGATTCAGCGAGGTCGTGCTCAATCGAGATGTTCCCGATGAGCTTCGTCTTGATGTTGTTGAGAACCTCGTCGTAGGCGCGTTCGTTACGGTTTCGAACCTGCCCGGGGAACTGCATTACCAGTCCCATGCTCAGGCCGAACGACCGTCCCTGTGGAAGCAACTGCTCGGAAACGAGTTTCGTTGCCGCAACAGGAGCGGCCTCTTCGATGATGAGGTTGGTAAGGTTCTCGTAGTCCGTGTTCCCGTCACGGCGACGCACCTGCACTGCGTCCCAGAGATTACTCAACAGGAGGAGTGTAATCGCTCGCTGTGCCTCCGGGCGGAGGTCGCCTAAGTCGAACAGAATCGTGGCGTCTTCGTCGAGGAATTCACGGAAGTCGAATCGGTTGTCAACGTACTCTCCCGTCTCGTCCTGTTCCGGAACGTGGCTGAAGATCCGTCGCAGGTGGGCGTCTTCTCTGAGTTTATCGAGGCGGTTCCCGACGGCGTCCATCGACACTTGGAACTGGTGGTCGTCCTTCGCGAAGTGCCGCGTGAGCGACTCCTCGACGCTCCGATTGTCCGCCGAAACCGGCGGCACAGTTCGCTCCCGCTGCATCTCGAGGGCGGCCGCAAAGAGGTCATCCAACCCGAAGACGTCGCTGCCGTACTCCTCGTCGAACAGCGCCTTGATGAGGTAGCTGAGAATCTCGTTTGCGACGAACGCTTGTCCGTACTGCTCGCGACCCATGATCATCCGCATGATATCGTGGAAGTGGTCGACCTTGTCCTGAATCGCGTCCGCCCGATTCCGTCCAGCGTCGAGTGCCGGCCGAATATCGAAAAAGGAAAACGCGGGAATCGTCTCGGGGACGCGGAACTGGTAGACATCGTCCAGCCCGTTGAAGCGCTCGTAATGACTCCGAAGGTAGTTGGCGCACATCCCGTCGCCCTTTGGGTCAACGGTGACGACGGGACCACCAGTCGTCTCACGGAGCGACAGCGCATCGTTGATGATTGCTTTCGACTTCCCACTCCCAGTTGAGGCGAACCGACCGTAGTGTGTCGTCAGGAGCTTCGGGGGAATCCGAATCGGACGCTGTTGCGGCGAGCCGTTTTCATCGAGTGCATACCCGATGGCCATTCCTTCCCGGAACTGCTGGACTAAGTCAGGATTGGGCCACGGAAGCGGATCACGACTCTGCTGTTCAGCACGCGTCCCTCGCGTTCCTTCGACCGTCAGTTGGTCCGACGATGGTACTAAAATGAAGTTCGCAAGCTCGGCCCCACAGAGAACCAACTCCGGCCGGGTCTTACCACGTCCAGTCGTTACCTCCCGCGAAAGGAGTCGATTGAGCGCTGCTCGCGCGTTTTGTTCTTTCTTCGATTGTCGGAAGCCACGGTCTCGAAGTCGCGTCGCTTCGATCTCGTAGAACGGGCCGTCGAGTGGGTCGAACACCGGCGCGAGTGACGACAGGCGGTCATCAAGGGCGTCGCGACCGGCCTCACTCGTTGGTACGCCAATTGCCCGGATATTCGTCGTGTACGAGCGCTTGGGATTGACCGCATCAATCGCGTCAAGTCGCTTGACAACGATGTCACTCAATTCATCACGGGTTCGACGTTCGTACTCTAGTTCGGGGTCAAGTAGGTCGCCAAGGATTTTCTGCGACAGCGTATCCCGTCCATCATTCAAGTCCTCTTTGCGGAGTTCCGCATCCGCTTGCCAACTCTCCCGGCGCTGAAACACGACTTGGAACGCGAGCGGTTCGCGTGCATCATTCAGGTGGTCGATCAGCGACGCAAGCACAGCTCCCGGTTCGTCGACCGCCGGCAGCGTGCTCTCGTCAGGCGTCGCCGTCAGCGGAGTCAACGACGACATCCAGTCTTGCTTTCGAACTGCCGACCCACACCACCGCACGCCCCGTGGTGAGACGGCGTCGACTGCGGGGCGGGCGAGAATCGTCCCGTCTGCGGCTACTGTCGGCTTCTCGACCGACGTGGGTGGAACCTCGTCTGCTAGCGAATCAGTCGTTTCAAGTTCGACAACTGTCTCTCCAATCGACACCAGTCCGTCCGCCGTTCTGCCACCCATCTCGTCGGTAGCGTCCGTCGGTGAACCCTCAGACTCGTGTACGGCGCTTCCGCCACCGTCAGGCGTCACGTCCGCGTCGGCGTCTGCAGCCGAATACTGCTCGTCGTCGGTGAACTCGTACTGGAGGTCACCCTGCTGGTA
>NZ_PSYW01000022.1 GCF_003383095.1 Haloferax sp. Atlit-12N | reverse complement strand
CAAGAACGGCACAGACAAATGCGAGACTCGTCCCTGTGCTGCCACCAGTGAACTCAACGATTGGATCTTCCGGGGCTATGTCTCCCCGCTCTCGGGCAGCTTCGACCATGGCAAGTGCCATCCGGTCTTTGAGACTCCCTGTCGGATTGGCACCCTCCCACTTTACCGAAATCGACGCTCCCTCGTCGGGACGGAGTGACGGGAGATTCATCATCGGTGTCTCGCCGATTGCCGCTAGCGTATTTGGATAATCTTGGGTGGGCATACTGGAAGGAGCCCCAGCCACGACATTAGTCGTATCGGTAGAGTGCCCTGTGGGGAGCATCGCTATCTGGCTGCCACTCCGGTCATACCCCAATTCAGTAACACCGAGTAGTGGTACAAGAGTATCCTCTCTTGTCCAATACCCTACCGGGCCCTTGAGAAGCATATCGGTCGTACTGTAGCATTTATTTCACTTGTCCACAACTAGGACACGAGTCAGGATCACTATATTGGTCCAAGTTCTCTCCGCAGTTGGTGCACTTGCTCGTTGTTGGAGTAACCACCTCTTTCAGGAGGAACAGGGCAGCAATCCAAAATCCAACAGAATACGCCCCTGCACCTGCGAAACTGAGGACAATGTCCAAGGTTCCAGCAAAGTCAAATGTTTGTGCTCCAGCAATACAGAGTCCAATTCCAGAAATTACTGCTATATTGTATTCGGTCTTCAGTTTATGAAGTCGCCAACGAACCCCAATGAATGCCAGCAAAAATGACACCATTGTGTAGATAAGTTGGATGTCATACCAAAACGCATGAATGTACGGCCCTCTCGTGATCACCTGTAGAACGAGGTAGCTCCCGACTGCGATGATAAACAAGACAAGCAGATGGTACCGAATCTTTGCAGAGAGGTTGCCCGAAAGCGACTTAGTTTTAAGAAAATCGAGTACCCGCCGGTAAAGTTGGACCGCTGCGACCCCCTCTACTACACGAAACAGGAGATAGAGAAATATTGCATACATTCCATATGAAGTCCTGAGGACTGACAAGGAGAAAAAAAGAAACCCAACTCCCAAACCGAAAACACCGAACATACGCTCTCGCACTCTGAATTGTGAGTAGAGTCCCATCTGACGGGTGACTATAATCATAACTCCAATAAAGAGCGCTTCTAGCCCAAGTACCATTGACCACGTAGGGAGTGTCCTCGGGACGGGGTCCAAAAACCACCCAACTTGTAGTATCAGACCCATTTGGTCACTTTCCCGCGACCATCACTCCCATCGCATGCATGCAGACGAAAAGTGGAATGAAAACAGCCAATGCCACACTTAGGCCTGCTGCAAGCGTTTGGTACTCTGGACTTTGCTGAAATCCCCAGTAACTCATTATCCCCATTGACGCTGCTAGTACCCCTCGAGGACGACCAGCAAATCCAACAGTCTCGAGTGGTTTTGTTATGATGACTGTTGTACCAACCACGATCGCTGTCATACCTATCTGGCGTAACAGTTCTGGCTCCCAGAATATGATGGGCTGGGTCACGATACATAGGACCATGTCAATTACTATAATGCTTGCTGGTGTCACCCTATGTTCTTTTCACAGTGAGTACTGCTTTGGAATGCTGGTTAGAGCACTGTCTAGTTAGTGACTTCCTCAACTGGCGTTCGCCCATCGAGCGCTTGATACGGTCGTTGAAAATTATAGTATTGTGTAAATTGTATGAAACACTCGCGGACGCTTCCGTGACTGCCCACCCACGAAGTATGGAAGCGGTCGACTCGCATTTTGAGGGTGTGAAACCACTTTTCGATGAGGTTTCGCTCAACGTAGTCCAGCCGACCGCTCAATCCTAATCGAGAGAGTGCAGTCTGATAGCCGTAGCCATCAACGAGAAACACAGTGTCTGAGAGATCGTGTTTCTCGGAAAGTCGATGGAGAAACGCAGCAGCCGGGTCGGTACCATGTCGTCCAAACAATTCGACGTCAAGAATCAGCTTTGTCTCGATGTCTATTGCACCGTACAACCAAGACCATTCGCCATTGATTTTGACAGCGGTCTCGTCGACCGCAACCCGCTTCGGTTTCGCCTCAGGCGGGTTGTGACCGCTGTCAGCCAGCCGATGTACCCACTGCCAAACAGCTTGATGAGACCGTTCAATGCCGAGTAATCGAAGAATTTCTTTTGGTTCCCTGAGGGAACATCCGGTCGCGTGGAACTGGACAGCGAACGCCCTAACGGGCGTCCTCAGAACGCTTCGCGTTCTGATGAGCTGCACGAGAGCTTTGCTCTCGTGAACGTCGCTGTCCGCTCACGCTCCCAAGTTTCTTCTAAATCCGCTGCAAAGCACTCGCTGAGCAGGTCTGCGAGCATCTTGACCAACTAACTCAACGACCTGCTCGTTCCTCAAACTGGCTTAACTAGACAGTGCCCGTGAGGCCGTCAGATCATCGATAATAGCATTTCTCTCCATAGCGTCCCGACCGTTCACCGACAATACAGGCAAGGCGAGTGATCCGTATCATAATAGGGGAGCGCAAGTGTTCGTGCA
>NZ_PSYW01000021.1 GCF_003383095.1 Haloferax sp. Atlit-12N | reverse complement strand
GTATGGTTACTCTTTGATCGACCCGCCGATAATTCCCTTGACGAAGTACTGCTGAAGGAACAAAAACAGCAGGAAAATCGGAATGATGGAGAGTCCGGCGGCGACCATGATCTGATCGTAGTAGACGCGCTGTGCACCGACGAGTTGGTTTATCGCGACCGGGATGGTGTACTTGTCGGATTCGAGGACGACGAGGGGGAACAGAAACAGGTTCCACTGGAAGAGAAACAAGATCGTCGCGAGCGCAGCTAGAGACGACTTCAGCGTCGGCAACACGACCTTGTAGAACACCTGGAACTCGGAGGCTCCGTCCATGCGGGCGGACTCAAGTAAGGCGTCTGGAACTGACTTCATGTTCTGGCGCATCAGGAAAATCCCGACTGGATTCGCCGCCCATGGGAGAATAATTGCCCAGTACGAGTTCATCAGCCCAATCTGAGACATCAACAGAAACAGTGGGATGACGAGCAACTGAATGGGCAATACGAGAGTCGCAAGAATCGTATAGAAGATTGGTTCCTTGAAGCGGAACTCGTATTTGGCAAAGGCGAAGCCTGCCATAGAGCAGAGAAGCACCGACAAGAGGGTATAGACCGAGGCAATGAACACGCTGTTTCCGATGCTCCTGACGAAGTTGATGTCTTGGTGTGCCTGTAGCGCACGGAAGTTTTCGAGGAAGGCACCACCAGGGAGCAGCGGAAGCGACCCGGACGACAGGAACGCCTCCTCGGGCAGTGTCGACGCGATGAGTACCCAGTAGAGCGGAACGATTGTCACGACCGCCATAAGGAGGATGAACGCGTACGTAGTAAACGTCCATACGCCACTCCGGCGCGTAGTCTCATGCATTGTTCGTCCCCCCCAGTTTGATCTGAACGAGAGACAGCGTACTCACGATTGCGATCAGAACGTACGTGAGAGCGCTGGCATACCCAAGACGGAAGTCGATAAACGCTGTCTGATAGATGTACTGTACGATCGTAATCGTCGATTCGAGGGGCGCACCGCCCTGCGAGATCGTCACGGGCTCCGCAAATAGCTTGAACGTCCCGATAGTCGATGTAACCACCACGAAGAGAAGTACCGGGCGGAGCTGCGGGACGGTGACATATCTGAACTTCTCGAACCGGCTCGCACCGTCGATTTCGGCCGCTTCGTAGAGGTGTTTCGGGACGTTCTGCAGTCCCGCGAGGAGGATAATCATGTTGTACCCCGTCCAGCGCCAAGTGACTGCACCGACAATCGTAAACCGAGACCAAAACGCGTCTTGGAGCCATGGTATTGGACCGATGCCGACGAGTCCGAGTGCGTAGTTGATGAGTCCTGTCTCCTGGAACAATACCAGAAAAACGGTTGCATAGGCCACGAGGTTAGCCGAGACTGGAAGCGCGATGATCGTCCGGAAGACCCCGCGGAACCGCACGAAGCTCGCATTCCATGCGAGCGCAAGAGCGAGAGCTAGCCCCACCATGATTGGGACCTGAACCAGCAGGATGAACACGGTGTTGTACATCGACTGGTGGAAAAGCGAGTCCGACAGGAGCCTTAGGTAGTTGTCGAACCCGACGAACGTGAGGTCGGAGATGCCAACCAACCGGTAGTCGAATATCGCGGTTTCGATCCAGAGGATAGTTGAGTTGCTCACCCCTTCGAAGCGGAAAAACGAGAGGTAGAGCGTATAGAAGATGGGGAACGCCAAGAAGACACTAAACAGGGCGAAAAACGGCGAGAGGAAAAGGTACGGAACACTCCGATCAGAAGACGGAAGACTCTCCCGAAGTTGCTTGCGCCGGTATCGAATCCGATCCGAGAAACTCGGCTCGTGTCGTTGGCTCATCTATCAGGCGAGTTTCCGGTCGGTTCGCTTCGCGACCTGTTCGGCTGCGTTCGTGACCGCCTTCTCGGGAGTGACTTTGCCGTCGAACATCCGGCCCAGGTGAGTGTTGATGGCCTTCGTCACTTCAGACGTCGCAGTCGTGTAGCGGTACCCCGGAATATTCTCGGCGACCTCGGTGAACAACTCTCCCGCCTTCTGTCCGCCGAGGAAGGGTATTTCGGACGAAAAGATGTCACTCTCGTAGGAGGGCTTGTAGGCCGGGAAGATACCATACTCGCTGTAGATCTCCGTCTGCATCTCTTTTGTCGCCAGCGAGAACTTCATGAAGTCCCAAGCACGGCGAGCCTTCGCGTCTGACACCTGCTTGGCGATCGTCATATTCGACCCGCCGGAGTTGGTGGCGCGCGGCCCTCCAGACTCGAAGGCGGGAGGCTTGATCACTCCCCACTTACCCTTCGTGTCGCCGACCTCCGCTTTCAGCGTTCCCAGCATCCAAGCGCCGTTCATCAGTGAGGCGATGGAACCGTCACCAAGTGCAGTGAACCAGCTTTTTGTCCACGGCGGTTTGTCAGCGGTAATTCCGGAATCGTACAGGCGCTTCAGCGTCTGTGCGACCTGTACGCTCTTCTCGGAGTGGATGTTCACGTACCCGTCCTCGGTGAAGGGTTGTCCGCCAAGCTGGCGGAACTGCATCCGCCAGAGTCCGTCGTAATCGTTCGA
>NZ_PSYW01000020.1 GCF_003383095.1 Haloferax sp. Atlit-12N | reverse complement strand
GACCAACACGAGAGTTACCCGGAAGATGTCCGACTCGCCGTGGAAGTTGATGGCGATGAGTACGCTGCCACAATCTGGGCGGAGTGGCTCGACCCCGATCCACAGACGACCGTCGTAGCGACGCACACTTCCGGTCCGGGAGCTGGACGTCCGGCAGTCACCCGGAGGAACCGTGGCGACGGCTCAGTAACGTACTGTGGTGTCTGGCCGGGGTCAGAACTGCTTGACGAACTCGTTGCTGAGCTGCTGTCTCGCGGCGGAATCAAGCACACTTCCCGACTTCCGGACGGAGTTCGATTCAACGAACGAGACGGCCTGACATGGGTGACGAACTTCACCAGTCGTCAGTTCGAACTAGATGTGCCAATGGGGGCTGTTGTATCCGGCGGGCAGACGCTGGGTGCGTTTGATGTGGCCGTCGTATCCACCGCTCCACACTTGATCAGCATCTCGAACGAAGCCTCGTAGTGGCCGAAGACGCTCACGATTGTACTCTTGAGTTGAATCGGGAGCATACAACACTTCACCTTCTGAAACTTGCGCCCGACCAATAGATTGGATATAGCGGAATATGGTTTATTACTTGCTCTCCGTTTGGGCCGACAAATTGCTAATCCTCGTTGTCTCTGCGGGACAATGAGGTAATTGAGAATGTAAGAAATCTACTATTATTGTGCTACCTTCGAACTTCTTGGTCCTTAGAATGGGCTACCAGGGAAGCGGCGCTCGTTCTCTTGGTCAACAAACCACCCAGCGGAGCCCAAGTTTCGGACCGCGACCGACTGCCAGTTGTCGGTTTTCGCGCCTACACTGCTGTAAGCGCCGTTTCTTGGCTAGTCGAACGTCATCCCGTAGCCCCACTCTTCGAGGCACTCTTCTGTTTCATCGAGGTGCTGCAGGCCGACCTTCATGAGCGCTTCACGGAGGTCGGTGAGTGAGACGTTTTCTTCGAACCGGTCTTCGAACTCCCGGAGGGCGTCTCGCTCTGCGACTTTTGTCTCCTTCTGTAAGAACAGCGGGACGCGGTCACGACCGTCTTGGACGCCATCGCGGCGGAATTTGTATGGAATCTGGATCTGCTGGCGAGACTCTTGGGTGTCTTCGCCCTCGGCCTGTTTCGAATTCGTTTCTTCGGCCTGTTCAGGCTCTGTTTCCTTCGTCTGAGTCTCTGTATCGGTCGTCGAGTCAGTCGACGAGTCATCTGCAAACGGATCTTCACCAGCTCCTTTCTTCATGCCAGTCATACCGTCACCACCTCGTGATCGACGTCACCCGGTTCCGGGGGGTTTGGCGCTTCGATACCAACCTGTTCTTCGAGATGTCTCGCGATGCGGTCGAACTGAGCAAGCGTTTCAATTTCGTAGTCACGGCGACGATCACGATGTTCACGGACGTATTTGAACGCCGAACATTGCTCCATCCAGCACCCCTCCATCAGGGAGGCACGCTCGCTGATGATCTCTGGGATCGGATAGTCGATTTCAGCTAGTACCTGCCGTTGATCACGTGTGTTTTTGAATCCGGTTGGCACGGCGGCGAGCACACCAACGTCAATCTCGAGTTGGTCTTCAAACCCGGCGACGAGAGCCTCAAGCCCTTCAACTGCTGCACGGCCCTTTGCGCTTGGTTCGACGGGGATGACAAGCGACCGCGTCGCGTGAATCGCGTTGTAGAGGTGTGGCCCTTCAGTTGCTGGTGGGTCACAGATCAGTACATCGTACTCCTCTGGGACGCCGGCCTCGCGGAGCACACGGAGTAACTGTGCGTGCATCCCGAATGCTTCGCCCATGGCCTCTGCCTGGTCTTTCTCTCGCTGGAGAAAATCGGCTAAATCTGAGAGCATATTGTGCTCCGGAACGATGTCGACACCTTCGACGGTCCGAATGAGATCCTCAAAGTCGCCGTTGGGGCGTCGAATCATATGCCGGACAATGTTATCGACTGAATCCGTCCGCTGGTCGTCAACCCCGAAGAGACGTGAAAGATCGCCGTCTTGTGGGTCAAGTGGAACGACGAGCGGTTTCAACCCTGCCCGAGCGTGCGCAACCGCCAGGTTTGCTGCGGTGGTCGTCTTCCCGACCCCGCCTGCCTCGCTGTAGGTCGAATATGTGAGCATACTGTGTTCATGATGAACCATCACCTTGAATCTTCTGTGCATGCACTCATTGTGTTCAACAGGGACATTCATTCGTTGTGTTCATCAATGAATGTACACAATGAACAAACAGGCTGAATACATCTGATGAACAAACACAACGAACGCCATGGCTGGGTGAGGCTATGCTCATCCATTATTGCAGCGGTCTGCGGAGTAATCTTGAGATTTAGTGAACAAAGTTAATGAACACAATTCATGATTGTATGAACTGAATAATACTCTTGGCCAAACATCTTTGCTGTGACACCACGTAGCTACTACTGGAGACAATCTGTGTCACACACGTCTCCACAACTCCCCCATGACGACTGATTCAACGATACTTGGCCGGTGTCCTGACTGCGGTGACGAACTTGCACCGCATCAATCGCTGATTGAGTTTGAAGAAGCAGACGGTACAACCGGCGTGTTCGCGGAATGCTACTCGTGTGATGACGTCGTTCGACCAGAGTGACCCCTGCTCTTTGTTGCAGAAA
>NZ_PSYW01000019.1 GCF_003383095.1 Haloferax sp. Atlit-12N | reverse complement strand
CTCGCTTCGCTCCCGTCGTTCCCGCCGGCTGATGAGATCGACGCCGCAGATCGGCCTAGTGTGGCAGGCGTCCTCGAATTCGGTGATCCAGAGGCAGGCCCCACGTTGGTCCTCAACGGACACGTAGACGTAGTTCCCGCCGACGATGCATCCTGGGAGACAGATCCGTTCGAACCGCACTGGGACGGGGAGAAACTGCACGCGCGGGGGGCGGCGGACATGAAGACGAACCTCGCGTTGCTCGTCTTCGTCGCGAAGCATCTCCATGATGAGTACGCGGACGAGATTGACGGGCGTGTAATCGTCGAAAGCGTCACCGGTGAGGAGGAAGGTGGAATCGGAGCACCCGCAGCGGCGCTATCTAACCCCTATCCGTTCGACCGGGACGCAGCGATCATCACAGAACCTACTGACCAGAGAGTTGTGACGGCGACAGCGGGTGTATTAATGAAAGAATTGACCGTTTCGGGACGCTCAGCGCACGCTGCGACCCGGTGGCGCGGCGAGTCCGTACTCCCACATTTCAACCGGATCCATCGTGCGTTCGAAGAACTCGAACGGGAGCGTCACAACCGGATCACGCATCCGCTGTACGATTACCCGGTGAATTGGCCGATGAACATTGGAGTTGTCAACGCAGGTGACTGGGCTTCGAACGTACCGGCGCGTCTAACGGCTCAGGTTCGAATTGGGTTTGCCCCGTCAGAGACTCTCGAAGCTGCGGAAGCGGAGTACGAGGAGCGTCTCCAGAGCGTCGTCGAGGACAGCGAGTGGTTGATGGACCACCCGCCGACGTTCGAGCGACGCGCTATTCACTTCGAGCCCTCCGAACTCGAAGCTGACAGTCCGATCGTTCAGCGACTCCAGTCGGCCATGCTCAACCATGGCATCGAAGAGACGCAACCGATCGGGAAAACCTACAGTGCTGACTCTCGCTTTTACATCGCAGAGGGGATTCCGACAGTCATCTTTGGTCCGGGGACGATTGATCAGGCGCACTTCCCCAACGAATTCATCCGCTGGTCGGATGTTCAGCAGGCAGGTGACGTACTCGTCGATACCTGTAAGGCGTATCTACAGAATCCCAACTCGTCCCCCGAGCGCTCGGAGTGAGGCAACGCCGGCCACCCGACAGGACTTCTCCGTCCGTATTCGGGTGTTTTGACCGACGGATTTATTATGACACTCGGAGTCACACCAGTACATGGGCTCGCAACCAGCTCAGTTTATGCCAGCGGTATCGCGGTTCATCGGAGAGGACACGCCGTGTCTCGTCGAGGGAGACGGTGCGATTCTCAAAGATGACGAGGGAAACGAGTACATCGACTTCTTCGCACAGCACGCTGCGATGTCCCACGGTTACTCGCATCCAAAAGTAGTCGATGCCGTGACAGAACAGGTCGAGAAGCTGAATTTCAGCGCATACGACTTCCCGACGAAACCAAGCCGTCAACTCACAAACCGGTTTGCTGATATCGCCCCCGGAGACCTCGAACGGTCGTACTTCGTCAACTCTGGTTCGGAGGCTGTGGAGGTAGCGCTGACACTTGCCCGGCGGGCAACGGGCAACCACGAGTTCATCGCTCTGGGTGAGGCGTTCCACGGACGTACCTACGGCGCGCGCTCGCTCGTCGGGTGGACCGGTTATCGGGATGGCTTCGGGCCGTTCCTGCCGTCCGTGACCCATATCCCGTCGTACAACTGCGATTCATTCCCTGGCGGCGCGGAGCCGGAAACCGGAGCTGAGTACGCGGAACTACTCGAATACGCGCTCGAATACGAGACGGGTGACGTCGCCGCATTTATCGCTGAACCGATGTTCGGAACGGCGGGGAACATACCCGCACCAGAGGGGTACTTTCAGCGGATCCGTGAAATCTGTGATGAACACGACATCCTGTTCATCGCCGATGAGGTCATCACCGGATTCGGTCGCACGGGCAAACCGTTCGGTATCCAGCACTACGACGTCACGCCTGACATCATGACGACGGCAAAGGCGATTGGAGGCGGGATGCCGATCGGAGCGACGATCGCAACGCCCGAGGTGGCCGACGCCTTCGAGAGCATGGATTATTTCTCGACGTTCGGTGGAAACCCAGTCGCGACGACGGCGGCGGTCGCGAGCATCGACGTTATGGAGGAAGAGAAGCTCCCGGAGCGAGCCGCCGAACTGGGCGACCGCTTCATGGATCGCCTCCAAACGTTACAGAGCGACTACCCGTTCGTCGGCGAGATCAGGGGCGAGGGGTTGATGATTGGCGTCGAACTCATCGATGACGATGGTGCGCCGCTCGAGAAAGAGCACAGTCTCGCGCTGCGGCGTGACGCCATCGATCGGGGACTCATCCTGCCCGCTGGACAGGGATGGGAGGGCAACGTTATCCGCATCAACCCTCCGCTCGTCATCTCTGATGACGAACTCGACCGAGGTATCGACATCATGGAGGAGTGCTTTGAGGAGCTCGCTGTCCGCCTCAACTGATCGACAGACCGTGACGGACTCAGAGCCCGCCTCGACCGACTGTGAGATACCGGTAGCCACGTGCCCGTGCTGCTCTGGGAAGATGGATACTGCCAGAGGGTACTGGCGCTGTCGGTCGTGCGGATACGTGCCGAACCACGCGTCGGACTAAGACCGATTCCCGCGTGTCCCGA
>NZ_PSYW01000018.1 GCF_003383095.1 Haloferax sp. Atlit-12N | reverse complement strand
CATCGAATGGTGTTCGACGGTTGGGGTGGATACGGTCGTCTTACCGTATCTGGACGCGGCGCACTTCGACAGTGCCGAAGCAGTCACGGAGACGGCGGCTCTCGTCGAATCGGTCGCGGTTCCCCTCAAAGACGCGGGGTTCGACTTCTGCTATCACAACCACGACCACGAGTTGACTTCGGTCTCCGGAGAGTATGAGACAGCGCTCGACCTACTAGCGGCGGAACTGGAAACAGTCGACCTGGAACTTGACGTCGGATGGGTTCAGGCCGCGGGCCATGACCCGGTAACATTCCTCGAGCGGCACGCGGATCACATCGATCTGGTCCACGCGAAAGACATTGTCACCGCGACTCGAACGCCGGTCGAGGCTGGGACGGGCGACGTAGACTTCAAGGCCATCGAAGTGGCGGTGAGAGACGCCGGATGTTCGTGGGCGATCTACGAACACGACTCACCGTCCGACCCACTTGATTCGCTGTCGCACGGCGCCGGGTTCTTGTCGGCGTGGAAAAAGCGCTGACGGCAAGCCGAGCGGTCGAGGGGCAATATTTATGAAGAGACTCGGAGAACGAATGTAGTATGTGTGCCAAGCACACGGATACTGCCGAGACTGAAGAGGTCGTCGCTCGACACCGCGACGTGGCCAGCGAAGTTCTTCCCGATCACACGGACCTATACATCGGCGGTGAGTGGGTCACCGGAGGAGCATCGTCGCTAGAGGCGGTCGATCCGACGACTGGGGAACGTCTGACAGAGGTATCGGCTGCTGACGCCGACGACATCGACAGAGCCGTGAAAGCGGCTTGGGAGGCGTACGATGGCGAGTGGGGGTCAACGACAGCCGAGGACAGACAAGACGTCCTGCTCGAGATTGCAGACCGCGTAGAGGCCAATCTAGAGGATCTCGCAACGCTCGAGACGCTGGACAATGGGAAACCTCTCGTAGAGTCCCGAGCGGACATGCGGACGGTCATCGACCAGTTCCGGTATTTCGCAGGCATCGTACAGTCGGACACCGGCGCTGTCCTGTCGGACGACCAGCGGATGGGTTACACGATCCGAGAGCCGTACGGCGTCGTCGGCCAGATCATCCCGTGGAACTTCCCGCTGTCCATGGCGTCGTGGAAACTGGCACCCGCGCTTGCAGCAGGGAACTGCTGCGTCCTGAAGCCCGCAGAGCAGACGCCGCTGTCGATCCTGCGGCTCATGGAACTCGTCGACGATGTCGTACCCGACGGCGTGGTTAACGTCGTCCCGGGTGACGGTAGAGAGGCCGGGGCCGCGCTGACCCAACACTCCGACGTTCGCAAACTCGCTTTTACTGGTTCGACGGCGGTTGGCAAGGAAATCATGCGGAACGCAGCCGACAATGTCGTCGACGTGACCCTTGAACTCGGAGGGAAAAGTCCGGTCGTCGTCTTCCCAGACGCAGACATAGACAAGGCCATCGACGTGGTGAAATTCGCAATTTTCGCGAACGCAGGCGAATGCTGTACCGCCGGTTCTCGGCTGTTCGTACACGATGAAATCGCTGAGGAATTCCTCAATCAGTTCGTCGAGACCGTCGAGGATCTCACGGTCGGAGACCCTCTGTCAGAAGGGACCGACATTGGGCCACAGATTAGTGACAGCGAGGTCAAAAAGACGCTCGAGTACGTCGAGACTGCGATCGAAGGAGGGGGAGAGCTCATGACGGGCGGATCGTACCCCTCTGGACAGGCAGTGTCCGCGGGGAGCTTCGTCGAGCCTACCGTGATTGGCAACGTGCCGCACGACAATCCGGCCGTACAGGAGGAGATCTTTGGTCCGGTGCTCGAAACGTTCACTTGGACCGAATACGACGAAATGATGGCCCTAGTGAACGACGTTGACTACGGACTCTCTGCGAGCGTTGTCACCCAAGACATCGACGAAGCGTACCAAGCGGCGCGCGATATCGAGGCCGGGTACGTGTGGATTAATCAGCATCACGACGTCCCGTCCGGGCTTCCCTTCGGCGGCTACAAGCAGTCGGGGATCGGACGTGAACTGGCCGAGACAACGCTCGAACACTACCAGCAGACGAAAACAATCAACGTGGGCCTTTGAGCGTGATACGGGACTGAAACATCGGCTGCGCGACGATTCATTTTTTGCGGACGGGAGGAAACCGCTGCCGTAGCGCCCGAAAGAACCCAGCTGTCGCCAACGGGACGGGTTCGAGAGAATCTTGAGCAGATATTCTAGTTGTCACGGTGGAGTCTGACAATGTATATTTGGTAATGGAAAATATTGAACTCAATAAGTTACAACACTATGTCTGTAATTATAGTCGGCTAAGGGGGTCAATATACTTGGTACTGGGGGGAATTATTTGGTAGCTGCAAATCCCTTCGACGGACAGTCTGTAGCAGGCAGTCAGGTCAATTAAACCGTGACACTTGACCGATGACTACGGAGGGCTTTCAGTCGTCTGTATAGAGTGTCTAACGGGGCGGTCTCGGCTGAAAGCACTCGATGTCCAGCGAATAGGGTCGGGCGTCGCGGACGGCACGCTGCTTGGCGGCTTCGGGGTGTTCGGTCTGACTCACGGAGCCTCAATAAAGGGGGGCAAAATATACTCTAGAACGAAATCTCGGTCATAGGACGAATACCTGACTAATACCGGACGTACCGTCTCCGACGCGGTTTCGTCGTCAGCGACCCTGTCGCCATCCGAACTTTCCAAGTTGTGGACCGAAAAGTGCGTGCCGTCTCTCGGGAACGAGCGTCTGAATCAGATACCACACAGAGATGTACCGGCACGGTGCCGGTACGTATCCTCGCTCACGTCCGCAATGTGAGCTGTTTGAGGCCCGTAAGGGAGAGCGCCGCCAGCAGAATCACCGTGACGAAGACCAAGAAGAACACGCTAATGACGTTCACCATTGGGCTGAAGCCGTATCTGATGAGACCCCACAGATAGACCGGAAGCGTCTGCGTCGCCGTGTCGCGGACGAAGTACGTATAGACGAACTCGTTAAATGAGATAGTAAATGCTAACAGGCCACCGGCGATGATTCCAGGAAGGACGTTTGGAAGGGTGACGCGACGGAATGT
>NZ_PSYW01000017.1 GCF_003383095.1 Haloferax sp. Atlit-12N | reverse complement strand
GGAATCCGGTATGATACCTGTGTCTTTGCAAGCAGTTGCGGTGCCGCACACATCTTCAGCCGTTGGTTACTATCTCAGAGAGATCGTGATGTGCCACTCATCGTCTTCGATCTGAGTCGTCTGAAACTCACACCCACGCCGTTTGAGGACATCGTAGAGCGGGACCGGTTCGAAGCTATTGACAAGAAGAAGTGAGTCACCCGCGCTCAACTCACCGACTGCAGACATGATGTGGCCAAACGGTTCACCGTCGATATCTCTGACATCGAGTTTCCGCGTCTCGCCGGTGGTTTCAGAGGAACCCATACTGAGACATATAGTACTAATATCCCTTACTGCTATGCCGAATATATTCTGCCAATCACTCGCCGACCAGTCTATCTGAGTCTCGGTTTCGGTATCAGGTCAGGACTGATCCGCTATCTCTTCGAGGTAATCGAACTGCGCTTCTAGTTCCTTCCTCCGTTGTCGAGAAATCACAGTCGAATCGAGGAACTCACCAATAAGAGCAACATCGAGTGCGAACTCGGTCGTCGCTGTTACTTCTACACCGTCGGAGACGGGGTCGAGCCGATAACTCGTTCGCATCTCTTCGAAAATTCCCTTTCGCTGTTCGTAGGCCAACTCAACCTCCGCATCATCTACGACTTCCAAGTGAAGTGTGATCTTGGCGGGCCCGACCTTATTCGAAACCCGAATATCCCGGTCGTCAACGTCGAACGAATCGAATCCTGACGCCCGTATGAATGGGGTGAGATTGTGCATCGCTCGACTGACTTCTTCGGACGATGCAGCTATCGTTCGGGTGACAGTAACTGTTTCCATACGTTCCTCATAGATAAGCAGACAGTTACCTCCGACGATACCAGAGTCAAAATCCCCTGGGCAGATGTCTGCTTTGGACAACAGTACCCTCAGAGTTCGTCGGGGGCGAACGTCGTTCGGGAGAACCCTTTTAGAGAGTGTACAGAAATCGCGTGGTGATGTCCGAAGAGTACAACGATCTGCCGTTAGTCTATTTATCTTCCGGATGTTCAAGCGCGGCACAGATGGCAAACGACCTCGCCGTTAGACTCGACCGTGAACGACTCGCAGAGATGTCCAGTATCACCGGAGTCAGCGGTGACGTCACCCCACTCGAGAACACTGCACGTTAAGACGGCCGATGCTGGTGATCGGTGGATGCCCGCTTGAGTGTGCACGAGAGAGACTCGAGCACCACGACGGCGCGCCAGACCGGCACGTCAACCTCGCTAAAGAGGGAGTTCCAAAGAATATCACGTCGATTACGACGACGAGCAGGCAGACAAGATGTTCGAGGTGCTCGTCGAGTCAGTCGAAGAGATGAACGCGACGATATGACCGGAGTTACGTCGGGTGGTTACCCGTAAGCATCCAATAGAAACTCTGCAGTAACTTCCCGAGGAGATATCCGACAAGAACTCCAAGAAGCGCACCTTCAGTCCCCCGGAGCACAAACCCAACGGTACCACAAAGAACTGAGAACCCGAGGTGGGTGACAGTAGATGATACTGTTTGCACAAGTACTCTCTCGAAATGCGTGATAGAATATATTGGTCCGAACCAGTTCGTGTAGGGTAAACGACGCGGGGCTCTGCTTAAGAAGAATAAACAATGGATACATCACACGGTGGTGGCTGGGACAATCGAAGTCATGTGCAACCGTGATCTGCTTGAACTCATGCAATATCACTCCTTGGACCGAATACGGGGATTCAGTCGAGACTACAGAATCCGATGCTCAGCCGAGTAGTCCAAGCGAGTCAATCTCGTCGCTCACAACCTGAATCGCCTCATGTGCAAACTCCACCTTCTTCGCACCCGTGATGACTATCTTCCCCGATCCAAACAGCAAGACCACTACGTTCGGCTCGTCGATCCGATAGACAAGGCCAGGGAATTGCTCGGGTTCATACTCGACGTTTTCGAGACCGAGACCAATCGCGAGTGCATTCAGATTGAGAGTTGTTCCGAGGTCTGCACTCGAGACGATGTTCTGCACAGTCGCCTCTTCCCGGTTATCGATTGGAATTCCAAGGCTACCGAGTTCCTCGAATACCTGATCTAATGCACGGTTGACCCCGTCGACGCTACTCGCACCAGTGCACACGATTTTGCCAGACCGGAAAATCAGATTCGCTGCTCTTGGGTCTTGTGTCCGATAGACGAGTCCAGGGAAGTTATCTGGATTGAACTCCGCTCCGGTGACGTCGTTCGAGAGCGATTCCAAATCCAATTCCTGACCGATGGCGCTTGATGCAACCACGTTTTGAATCTCGAGAGACTCAAGGCGTGTTTCGTGAGACATTATATTTATATTCTAATTCTACTACTTAAACAATTGTGTGTATCAAGAGTTTCTCAGAGGACAACCAAACATTGCAAAAAATACATACTGAACCCTGCTAAGGTCTTCCGTAGCGGACAGTCTTCTCTGCTGGGTAGCCAGTTTGAGAGATGAACCACAACATCAAACACGATCGCGGATGTAGTGTGTCTTGCAGGCCCGTTGTGTTCCACAGGACGTGACCTGCCTGTCATGGATGTGTAATCGCGTACCGAGCCACCCGCATCCACCCCTTGATAACTCCCTCGTGGGCACCGCGCCCACCGAGTTTGGTGCCCCGATACCCGTGTTATTGGATTGTTGCGAGTCACGGTTCGCGGACTGTGTTAGTAGAGATTTCCCGCTAGGAGAACAGTTGACTTAGGCAACAGGTGATTAGTTCGGAGAGTACGGGTCCGTAGCATCTACCGACAGCCCACCTGTTGTGGTCTTCGGTTCCCGCTATTGCTTTGTCGCCGTCATATCCATCGAAATCTGCAACCGTTCCACTTCGTTATTGGGCAACTCAGACTCGGATACACCCGTCTTCTTCGAGGTGCCAGCAGAGCTGGTCTCCATCGTTGATTCCCAGTTCTCGGCGGATCCGAGCCGGAATCATCACTAGGTTCCCAGACACCTTGCTCTCAGCGTCTGCTGATTCGCTGCCCATGACCAACCACTAGCACCAGTTAGTTCTAGTGTGTCGTCACACTACAGAATAACAATCGAGTTGGTGCTCAACACACCCCATCGTTTCCGGAGAAAACTCGGATACTCAGCCGAGGAGTCCAAGCGACTCGATCTTCGCTCAGATACGCGTGATCTTTGCTCTCAGCGTTGACGTTCCCAATCCTCCCCACACAACGTCTGGTGGTGCGTTCGAATCGTTTTAACTGAGGCATCGCTCACGGCCGCAACACGCG
>NZ_PSYW01000016.1 GCF_003383095.1 Haloferax sp. Atlit-12N | reverse complement strand
TGTAGTGTTTTACGATCCTCCTCTGATTTTAGATTGAGAAATGGCTTGATATGAAGCACACCCTGACCCGCGTGCCCAAAGACACTCGCACGGAGTTCATGGGACTGGAGGATCGTTCCAACCGCATCTAGGTACTGGGGAAGTTTTGACGGGGGGATCGCAGCGTCCTCAATGAATGAGAGTGCTTGTTGATCCCCCGGCTGTCGGTTGAGAAGGGGATTTGATGCCTTTCGGATTTTCCAGAGGACTTGTCGTTGTTCTTCACTTTCGGCTTGATGGACTTCAATGATATCTTCTGAAAACGTAGCAGTTCCAGCATCAACGACGGTAGTAAGTCGATCTGAGATGGATGCTTGTGGGCCCTCAACTTCAACGAGAAGCGCTCCTCCAACTTCATCAGGGACAAGGTCGTATCCCCACGCGTCGCGGGCGTATTCTAATACGGCATCATCAACTAACTCGATGGCACTTGGGCTTTCTTCAAGAAGAACCGACACTGCATCAGCAGCGGCTTCAAGACTGCGATAGAATAGCAATGCAGTACCTTTCGCTTCAGGGAGGGGATCAAGACTTAGAGTGATCTCGGTGAGATAACAAAGCGTTCCCTCACTTCCCGAAATGACGGTCGATGGATCGACCCACTGACCATCATCAGCACCGCAGTCACGTAGGTTATATCCGGTTGAATTCCTGTCTACCTCTGGATACCGCTTGTGAATCTCATCACTGTGTGTCGTCCGAATTTCACGTAGACTTTGATATACCTCACCGACTAAGTCGTCTCGTGTACATGCTTGCTCAAGGGTAGATCCGCTTTTTTGTGTAAATTTCCCGATTGTGCCGTCGGAAAGAACAACACCGACACTGACAACGTTCTCGCTAGTCGTTCCATATCGCAATGAGTGTGGTCCTGCAGCATCGTTTGCTACCATCCCACCGATCGTGCACGTAGCACTCGTACTTGGATTTGGCCCAAACTGAAGACCATATTCCTCTAACTCTTCGTTTAAGTCTTCAAGAATGACTCCCGGCTCAACAGTCACTTGTCGTTTATCTGGCGATATTTGAACTATACTATCCATATATCGTTCAGAGTCGATGACAAGGCCCTCACCTATTGCATTTCCCGTGAGACTACTTCCAGCACCTCGTGGAGTAACACTGATATTATTCTCACTAGCAAACTCAACGAGTGACTGGACGTCAGCGGCTGTTTTCGGGAATGCAACACCAGACGGAACCTGTTGGTAAATGCTGGCATCAGTTGAGTACAGTGTACATGTGGCCTCGCTAAAATCTAATTCACCTTCAAGCTCCTGTGCTAACTGACGTAGTTCGTAATTCTGTGTATCTATCATTGTATGATTTCGGGCTTGCTAATGTAACCCGTGTTCGGCACCTACGTAAACTCATTGCAGGGAGTATCAACATTACGCTCTCAGCGAGTGGTTTTTGAGAGAGGTTATGAAGAATCGTGAGAGTGTGAGCAGACGGCGGCATGATGAAACGCTCTGCGTCTCGTTTGCACACCAAAATGCTTCAGGGGATACAGGGATCTGTGAACAGATAAGAAAGCCGAAGAGTGGTGCGGACTTGCACGGGACAGCACACTCTCGGTCGGACTACTACACCCACGTGCGCATACTGGCACTAGCTACGATGTCCTAAGTGGTGCTCAACACCGTGCTTGGGAATGGTTGGGCAGGGCTGGAGTATACTGTGGATGTAGCATCTATGCCGTGACTCGTTATACACAAAAACCTTTTGGAATGAGATGTTCACCCAAGCGAGGCGACCGCTGAATCATGATTTTGGCATCAGCAAAATAATCCATCCATGAATTACAAGTATAGGTCTGTTATCCATATCAGGAGACCAATACTGTATATTATTACGTCCGACCACGTTTTTGGCCTCCGAAAATCGCTCTGGCCAGTTTTCGTATTGGCTGTTCGTTTCCGTACAGTAATGACCCTAAACTTTTTAACATCCTGAACCAAATGAGGATATCGTGAGCAACGTTAGCAACCTACTAAGTAGACGTAGCGCTCTCAAATACGGAGCTGCCGCCGGCGCATCACTCCTTGCTGGATGTTCGGGTAATACTGAACAATCAACGGAGGCAACCAGTATTCGCGCGATCGAATCAGTGCCCCCCGCAAGTACTGAGGGCCAGGTGAACGTGTGGAACTGGTACGTTGACTGGATGGATTGGGCTGTCAAAGAGTTCGAACAGTCGTACGATGCATCAGTCTCGACGGCAATGTACTCCACTCCAAACAAATGGTATACGAAACTGGAAGCTGGAAATAACGGGATAGACAGTATCTCAGCCACTAGTGGATGGGTTGTTCGAGCAATGAACAATGATTTCCTTCAACCACTTCCAGTTAATAAGATGGATGGCTGGGACGGACTGAGTGAAATGGCTAAAGACGACGCTCAGAAACATTACCAAGATGAAGACAATAACACATATGCAATTCCGGAGGCACAAGTAGCTCATCCGCTGGTTTACAATACAGAATTCTTCGATGAAGACCCTGGATCGTGGGAGGTCTTATGGGAATCAGATTTGAAGGGGAAAATAGCTATGCAAGACTGGGGTGAAGTTGCTTGCCGTGTGGCTGCACTCTATACGGGCCAAGATCCGAACGACCCAGACGATTTCAAAGATATCGAAGAAGCACTAATTCAACAGAAAGAACTGAACCACACGTACTGGCAGGATCACTCTAGTGCTTTCCGGATGTTCAAAAACGAAGAAATAGTTGCCACAGTATATACTGACGTGAGAGCACATATGGGCCGATTCATGGAAGGAATGCCAATAGACATGTCCCACACGAAAGAGGGGTTCATGTACACATATGACACATTCGTCATTCCAGATGGTGCTCCAAATCCGAAAGCCGCCCTTGCGTGGACGGATATGTTTTCTAAACCAGAAAATGCAGCCAAGAAGGTAACGACGATGGGCTGTCTAGCGCCTGTGAAAGATATCGGAGAACATATCGATATATCCGAAGACCGACTGGAGTTCATTCAGTGGCCGAACAAGATGTCTGACAGCGCAACATTCATTGAACCAATGTCTGCCGAGCTCCGGCAGAAGTTTGATGAGATCTGGACCCGAGTGAAAGCCGCTTGATCAATGGATAAGTGATCAGGACACTATCCAGTTAGCCCAGTTTGAGTAGCGAGCAGGCTGTCGAGTACGTTGGAACGAAGCTCGCAGAGCTGCTCAACATGCTTTGTGTCGGTTTATCAGAGATTTGGGAGCGTAAACACAACGACGTGAAGAGACGTTCCGCGTCTCGGTACACCAGAACTCTCAGATCTCTAGGGTGGCCCGTCAGAGTGTTCACCATCCGAGTCAACAGGGCCCTATTTTTATTCAGAGTGGCAAAAGAAATCTTCGATCATTTGGCACGGGACGCTCGCACCAAGGGAATAGTTGAAATCCGACGGTGGTTAGTCTTGTTCATATACTACAATAAAACACAGAGTAAAGGTTTCTTTATA
>NZ_PSYW01000015.1 GCF_003383095.1 Haloferax sp. Atlit-12N | reverse complement strand
CAGCGTCAACCTTCTCTGCGGCAGCTTCGCCGACGGCAGCGGGGCGGTCGCCACCGACCCATTGGTAGACACGAACGCGGTCCCGAACCGGGCCACCAAGGAGCTCGTAAACTGGTGCATCGAACTGTTTGCCCTTGATGTCCCATAACGCCTGGTCGATACCGGCGATTGCGGACATCAAGATTGGACCACCGCGATAGAAGCCACCGCGGTACATCGTTTGCCAGTGGTCTTCGATTCGACTCGGATCTTCGCCGAGGAGGTACGTTTCCATGAGCGCCTCAACGGCGGCCCGAACGGAGTGTGACCGGCCTTCGACGACTGGTTCTCCCCAGCCGACGATGCCATCGCTCGTCTCAATACGGAGGAATAACCACCGTGGCGGTACCTCGAACAGCTCGTAGTTAGTGATTCGTGTCATGGTGTGTATCTTAGAATATCAGTATGTCTGTGCCTCGTTCCTCGAAAGGGGTGGTGAAAACAGGATTACATCCCTTTCATCCCACCGCTGGCAAGCCCCTCGACGATGTAGCTCTGGACGAAGGCGAACAGGACGACTACAGGGACGATAGTAATCGTCGCTGCCGTCAACAGTAGTTCCCACGCGACCGTGTTCTGCGACTGGAACAGTTGGAGACCGAACGGAAGCGTTCGCGTCGCGGCTGTCTGCGACAGGATCGAGACGAGTAGGTAGTCGTTCCACGAGAGAATAAACGTGTAGAACCCCGCAACAGCGATGCCGGGCAACGACAGCGGGACGATGATACGCCAGAGAATGTCCAAGCGCGAACAGCCGTCCATCTTCGCTGCCTCGTCGAGCGATGTCGGGATATCATCGAAGTACCCTTTCAACAGCCACGTGCCTAGCGGAATCCCACCGACAGAATGCGCGATAACGATGCCGAGATACGAGTCGATGAGATTCAGCGAGAACATCAACAGGAAAAACGGGATGAGGATGAGCACGAGCGGGAGCATCTGCGTCGCGAGGAACGACAGCAGAATCGACTGCCGGCCGGGGAACTCAAATCTACTCAGTGAGTATGCCGCTAGCGTCCCGACAACGAGCGTGAGGGTAGTCGTCGAAACCGCAATGACGACTGAGTTGACGAAGTACCCCTGGAACGCCCCCGTCTGCAGAACAGTGAGGTAGTTCTCGACGGTGAGGTCACCGAGCGACGGGATGAGTTGTGGCGAGTAGAGGAACTCCTGGGATGTGAACGTCACGAGCAGCATGTACCCCACCGGAAGCAGGAGGAAGGCGAAGTACAGGCTGAGGACAGCGTACACTCCGACGAGACGACGCGGCGACATGTCGTCGGATAGCCACGCGTCGAAGCGCTGAATCAGCGAACGGTCCGAAGACGAGTGTGTGGATGAGTCAGTTGCCATTGGTCTGTTCGGTTAGTCGCGAGCCTCCAGTCTCACGTACACGACGGTGAAGGCCATCATGATGATGAGCATCACGAGTGCCATGCTCGCCCCGTATCCGAGGGCGTACTGTTCGAACGCCTGCTTGTAGATGTACGTCGACATCACCTCTGTGTTCCCGAGCGGCCCGCCGCCGGTCGAGAGATAGACGATGTCGAAGTTGTTGAACGTGAAGATGACGTGCAGCACGATCATAATCATCGACACGTACGATATCTGTGGGAGGGTGATGTATCGGAAGGCCTGCAACGGTCCTGCACCGTCAAGTCGGGCAGCCTCGTACTGGGTCTCCGGAATCGACTTCATCGCGGCCATGAGTGCAATGGCGTAGAACGGAACGTTACGCCACACGTGCATCACGACGATAAGCGGGAATGCGACACCGGGACGGCCGAACCAGTACGTCGTCTCCAACCCCAACTTCGCGAGGACGATGTTGGCCGGGCCGAAATCGGGTTGGACGAGAAATCGGAAGATGATAACCATCACGATGCCGGGAAGCACCCAGGTAATCATCGATGCGCTACGGAAGAAGCCAGCTCCAGGCACTTTCTCTTTGAGTGCCAGCGCTAATCCCAACCCGAGGAGGTACTGTAGCGAGACGGCGACGGCCGTCAGCAGAACCGTGTGCCAGAGCGCCGACTTGAACGTCGCGTCCGACAGCATCTGACCGAAGTTGCTGAGTCCGACGAACGTCATCTGCTCGGGGTTCAAAAGCGACACTTCGAAGAACGCCAGTTGGATTCCTCGAAGCGTCGGGTAGACGATGATGGCGCCGAGCATAATCACAGCCGGGAGTACCATCGCATAGCCCAACCAGGTGTCCGAGACGAACCGCTTGAACTCCGCTACGTACGGCGAGAGTGGACTAGACGAGATGTCTTGTGTGGCCATGGTGTTCTACAGTTCGCTTTCGAGTGCGGTCAGTTCCTCGTGGAGTTACGTACCGGCCTTGTACGGGTCAGTCTTGCCGTAGGAAACCTCCTGCATAAGGCGGTAGAACGGCTCTCGGACGGGGCCCCATCCAACTTTCGCGAGTGCGCGACCAGTCTTGAACACGTCGACGAACGGTTCCCAGTTCTCGTTGTCGATGGTTGATTCCACCTCGTCGTGGACGGGTGTCATCGCGTTTCCGGGAGAGTCCTCACCCATCGCGTTCATCGTGTCTGGACTGGCGAACGTGGCGATTGCATCCCACGCGGCGTCCTTCTGGTCGCTGTGTGAGTTCATCATTATCGGTTTGACTTCGAGGAACGTCCCCTTCGAACCACCGTCACCGTAGGGGAGGTGGCCGACGCCGGTGTTCTCGTTGAGGAGCGTGGCCGTCGCATCGGTATCGTTGATGTTGGTCCCAGTCGTCCAGCCACGGAGCCACGTCCCACACTCGATAAAGGCGAACTGCCCGTTGAGGTACCCGGGGTCGTTGACCTGCCACCCGGTCCCAAGTTGGTCCGGGTTACCGAGTGGTTCGTCGGCCGCCCACACTTGGTAGTACCAGTTGTCGAAAATTTGGCCGAGCGTGTCGGCGTCGATATTCAACGCCCACGCGTCCCCCTCGGGAACGTAGAGCTGGTCCGTATGTTGATAGACGTGCGACATCCACTCTTGGAACGCTCGGACGCTGCCGTCTTTCGTACAGTTGTGGTAGGCCTGGATGCCGTCGACTTCCTTGTTGATGAGCCGACCGATTT
Organism: Haloferax sp. Atlit-12N; assembly: GCF_003383095.1. Taxonomy (NCBI): domain Archaea; kingdom Methanobacteriati; phylum Methanobacteriota; class Halobacteria; order Halobacteriales; family Haloferacaceae; genus Haloferax; species Haloferax sp. Atlit-12N. Next base: position 406 of record NZ_PSYW01000015.1, on the reverse strand, counting down.
CCTGAAACTCCTGAGCGGTCTCCGGCGGCTCCTGGCCCAACTCTTCGAGAACGTCCATCCGGTAGATGAGTGCACGGCCGTTGCCCGTGTACGGAAGCCCGTAGAGCTTCCCTTGGTACCGCATCGCGTCGAGCGCAGAGTCGACGAAGCCGTCGAAGTAATCGAGTTCTTCGACACGATCGTCAAGTGGTTCGAGATGTCCCGCCTTGATATACTCCGTCAGGTGAGCAAGGACACCCTCGATGACATCGGGATCGCCGGTCCGAGCACCCGTGAGAAACTTTTGTCGGAGATCCTCGTATGAGAACCGCCCGATAGTCAACGGTGCGTCGCCCCGAGCGTTGTAGTTCTCTTTGAACGTGTCCTTCCAGATGGGAGGTGAGTCGTCGTTGGGGAAGGTGTACTC
>NZ_PSYW01000014.1 GCF_003383095.1 Haloferax sp. Atlit-12N | reverse complement strand
TACAACCTGTCTTGCTTGACGGATCAACTGTTTCTTCGTGATTGGTTGCTCCTCGGCGATGAACTGTAGGATCACGATTTCTTCTTTCGATGGACCCTGAATTGGGTAAGCTGGGAGTTCGGTAATGGCAGCCATTCCAAAACTCACTGGGGCTCCCTCGTCAACGTCGTCGTCTGACGCATAGCCTTCAGCTCGAACATAGTACGGTGTCACGTTCGCTGACCCTCGGGTTACCATGCATGCGATCATCCCACCGATCGCCGAAATTTTACTTCCCGTTGATAGGTTGACGTACACCTCATCTTTCGCGTGCCTCTTGATGATCTGCGCAATCTCACCTAGTACTGTGTACAAATCAAAGATGTCACACTGAACGGAATGCACAGTAATTCCGGCGTCCCGCAAATCCGCTTTCAACGTCGCGTGGTACTCCGGTTTTTCACCATCTGGTTCCTCGTGTTCCAGCAGGTACACGCTATCTGCTTTGTAATCAACTGCTGGTTCCAAAACCCGGTCGAACTCATATCCGAGGGGCGACACGTGGACCCGGTCAGGAACATGAATTCCCATTGTTACTTGGAATGATACTCTAACAAAAATCACTTTTGTAACGGTTGCAACGTTAGTAACATTTCTGACGAGATAATTTTTAAGCGGGCAGCTATCTTTCTTCCCGGTAATGCCAATTCGGAAGAAGTGGAGTCGAATGAATCGTTCCCAAATCAAGCGGACTGCTCCAACCAATGGTGGCGTGTACGAACTCACGAGTTTCGGTGAGGAGCGAGCGCTGTACATTGGAAGAACCGACAATCTCCAGCGACGTTTATTGGAGCACCTAGACGAGAAGAATCCGAATCGATTCCGTTTCAAGAAAGCAGGGTTCCTCCAAAGCCCGAAATCAATGGAGAAGACCGAATTCGATAGCTACGAGAACAAACACGGCAACACGCCACCCTGGAACACTCAGGACCCACGAACGGGCTGGTTCTAATATGGGGTACATCACAGGCGCATTCAAATATATCGTTAAAAGCGCATTCACGAACACGTACCCGATGCTCGTCTTTGGCGGGGCAACACTCGCTATCGTGTACTTATTCAATGATCTTGCGCACGGCCGGCCACTCGATGGCATCACCGCGTACGCCACCACAAAGTACCTCCCACCACTCACTGCAGAAGGGTTCGTCACTGTACTCGCAGTTGGCTGCGTCTGGGCAGGAGTCAAATGGTACTGGAATGTCCCACGCCAATGATACTGTAAATAGCACAGTAAACTGGGTCAAACAGATTGATATCATTCACCTCTCAACCCAAATGCGGCGAAGTCGCTTGACCGAGGGTTGATTGGGTACTCTTCGAATGAAACTTTTGGTGGACATTTCTGTTACATTCCAACCCTTGTTTCGTAGATTCGATACGATCCTTGTCGGTGGTTTGCTCCGCACGTGACGAGAACCGATCCTTCGCTGAGGATTTCAACAGAGCCATTCTGCTCACCTTTACTTTCACCTTGGTTGCCACACGTTATTGTATCTCCCGCTGTCAGGTAATAGTAATTCGAAACCAATGACCAAAATCCTCCATCTAAGCGATACGCACCTCGGCAATCGACAGTACGGAAGCGATACCCGCAGGGACGATTTCACGCGCAGTTTCGAGGCCGCCATCGACCGCGCACTCCAAGAGAATGTCGATGCGGTCATCCACACTGGCGACCTGTTTCACCGTCGAACACCGTCACTCCCCATCGTCACGAACTGCATCGAGATTCTCAGAAAGCTCGCCGATGAGGACATCCGGTTCTACGGAATCGTCGGGAACCATGACCGGAAAATGGACCAACAATGGCTCGATCTCATTCGAGAGACCGGCACGGCCGAACGCTTAGATCGAACGCCGACGATGGTGACCGACGACGTCGCGCTCTACGGGATTGACGCCGTCACTAAACCCGCGTGGGAGGCGACCGACTTCACGCTTGACGAGCCCGAAAACGACGACACGTTTTGCCTGCTTGGTCTCCATCAACTATTCGAGCCACTCGTCCCCGAGTTCTATGCCGACCACGACCTCGTAGAGGTGCTCGAACGAGTGAACATTGATGTCGACGCGCTCGCACTCGGTGACTATCACCAGACTGAGAGCGGCATTATCGACGGCGTCCCCGCGTGGTACGCTGGCTCGACCGAACGCTGTGCGACGGACGAAGTAGAGCCGCGGACCGTCAGCCTCCTCGAAATCGAGGACGGTGAACTCGACCGACGAGAGCTCGAACTCGAAACGCGGGAGTTCGTCTCAATCCGGATCGAGTTCGATGAGGAGGACAGTCACGGATACGCACGCGACCAGGTCGTCCGACACCAGCTCAATGACACGGTTGCTATCGTCACGCTCGCCGGTGAGCGGACACCCGTCACGTCGAGCGACGTTTACGAGATGGTCGTCGATAACGGCGCGGCGGTATGCAAGGTTGACGACCGTCGTGGACGAACACAGTTCGATCCCGAGGACGGCCCGCAGGGCGCGATTCAGAGCGCAGACAAACTCATCGAGGAGAAACTCGCCGAACAGAACCTCAGCGAGATCACAACCGCCGTCGAGGAACGCATTCGGAGCGATGACGACCTGGCGACCAACGAAATCGACGATGTCATCGAAGGGATGATCCAAGATGCCCAGACGGACGCCTTCGCGGACCTGGACGATGCGGATGATGATGATGAGGTGAGCGAGCAATGAAGATCAACTCGCTCACGCTCCAGAACATTCGGAGCTACGAGGATCAGACCGTCGAGTTCCCCGAAGGAACGATCCTCATCCACGGTGAGAACGGAGCCGGGAAGACCTCGCTCCTCATGGGGATTTTCGGTGGGCTGTTTCTCTCGAAGATCCGCAACGTCGGGACGAATAACTTCACGCTTGACGACCTCGTGCGACGCGGCGAAGACAAAGGAACGGTGGAGTTGGTCTTCGAGATCGACGGCACCGAATACACCGCGACGTGGAAGCTGTACACCACGAGCACGCCGAGCAGCGCTACGCTTGACACGCCTTCGTTCTCCGAACCGATCACCGGGATCGGTCCGGTCCGCGAAGAAGTCATCAGCCTCCTTGGCATGGATGAGGACGACTTCTCCAGTTCAGTCTACGTGAAACAGGGCGAGATCGACCGGCTGATCGACGCCGGCAACCGCGCCGAAATGATCGACAGCTTACTTGGCCTCGACGAGATTGACGAATACATCGACCGGATGAAACTCGCGCGCCGCGGAGCCGGGCGCGTCCAAGAACGAAACAAGAACAGCCGTGAGAACTACCAAGAGGACCTCGACGGCTTCGAGTACACCGAACCGGAGTACGAGAACGAAATCCAATCACTCACCGACCGCATTCAGGAACTGGAAGCGGAGATTGAGGAATACGACGAGTTCATCGACCAACTCAAAGAGCAACGCAACCGCATCGAGGGCGACATTGAGGATTACGAAGACCTCGAAGCACGACGCGACGATAAGATCGAACAGATCGAGTCCGCACAGGAAGACCGCACAGACGCGCAGTCCACCATCGACGATAGCGAG
>NZ_PSYW01000013.1 GCF_003383095.1 Haloferax sp. Atlit-12N | reverse complement strand
GAGGTCCATGGATGCTTCTTCGAGCGTCTGGTCGAAATTGACTACCGTCGGGATGATAATTAGTGCGGCGAAGGGAACCGTTCGGACGACGTGAGCGATCACCACCGTCCCGTACCCGGCGTCAATGTTTACGTTTCCGAAGAACAGCGTCATGGCAATTCCCGTTACGACGAGCGGGACCACGATCGGAAGCGTGAGGAACATCTGGAAGAGACCCTTGCCAGGGAAATCGTACCGCGAAATCCCGTAGGCGGCGAGAATCGAGACGAAGACGGTGATCGGTGTTGCGACGAGACTCACCTTCAGCGAAGTCAGGATGGCGTTTATCGCTTTCGTGTTGCTGAAGAACTCGACATACCACTTCAGCGTGTATGACTCGGGCGGGAATGAGAGCACGCCGCTGCCCGCAAAGGACATCAGCACGACGACTCCAATCGGGACCCAAATAAGAGCCAGTATGAGGACCATCAAGCCACGCGCCATCGTCTTCCCATGTCTGTGTGCGATCCGTTCAATGACGCCCAGAATTGTCACTCCAGATCACCTCCGCTTCTCGTGATTTGCCCACCGGCACCGTACCACGCTCCGAGCACGATGAGCGTAACGACAACAGCGGTGACAACCATACCGAGAGCCGATCCAAACGGCCAGTTGAACGCCGAGGTGAACTGCTGTTCAATCACCATCCCGATCATGAGGACGTTCGTACCGCCGAGAAGCGCTGGGGTGATGAACGAACCGAACGACGGGATGGCAACCAAGACGATACCCGCGATGACGCCGTCTTTCGTGATTGGAAGTGTTACCCTGAAGAACGTCTTGATCGGACCTGCCCCGAGGTCCTTCGAGGCGTCGATGAGGCTATCGTCCATGTTTGTCAACGAGGCGTAAAACGGGAAGGTGGCCAGCGGAAGCCACACGTACGAGAGCCCCGCGAGCACCGCTGGGTGTGTGTACATGATCCCGCCTGTTTCGCCTGTCAGCCCCAATGCGAGCATCACGGTATCGAGGACGCCTCCCTTCTGGAAGATGTTGATCAGCGCATACATCCGGACGATGTAGTTGGTCCAGAACGGCAAGATGATCAACATGAGGATAAGCGTCGTCCGCTTCGAGAACCGGGCGATACTGTACGCAAGGATGTAGCCTAGAACTACCACAATAGCGGTCGACTCCGCGGTCAGAACTGCCGTCCGCCAGAGGATGTTCACGTACAGATCCCCAGTGAAGATGCGGATATAGTGGTCCAGAGATAACGCCGACGGAGGCATCTCTTCCAGTAGTGACATCCACAGCATTGAGAGGAGTGGAAGCGCGAAAAACGCCACCAACACGCCCACCGGTACACCGATGAAAAGCCCCAATCGAAGCCATCGGTTCTCCCGGAAGTATTCGATTCCCGATGCAATGGCTTCGCGACTGGAGACAGCGTTGCTCATACGTGAGAGACCCCACGCTGTTCCTGCTGTTCCTCGTCGCACTCGAAGAGGTAGACGTCATCAGGGCTCCACGCGACCGTCACCGAGTCGCCTAGGTCGTAGCTGCTGTCTGCAGTGTTGGCTGTGAATGAGCCGTACTCGGTCTCGATCGTGTATATGGTCTCCTCACCAGAGTACCCACGGTTGCGGACCGTTCCTGCCACGGAGAATCGGTCTCCGTCGGCGGACTCGGCGACTGAGAGGCGCTTTGGACGTACGCCGAGATAGATTTCGCTTCCGGGCTCAAGTGAGACGGAGCCGGTTCGTTGCTCAGACGCGTTCGGAACTTTGAGCGACGCTTGATCGGTTTCAATAGTCGCAGTAGTTCCGTTACTGTCGATGACAGTCCCCGGCTGGAGGTTGACGTCACCGATGAAATCCGCCACGAACTTCGAGGCGGGCGCGTCGTAGATTTCTTCGACCGTGCCAAGTTGCTCCATCTCCCCGTCGTTGAGTACGAGCATGCGGTCCGAGACTGCCATTGCAACCTCTTGGTCGTGCGTCACGTAGAGGAACGTAATCCCGGTTTCCTCTTGAATCCGCTGTAGCTCGAACTGCATGTGCTGTCGCAGTTTGCGGTCCAACGAAGCGAGCGGTTCGTCAAAGAGCACGATCTGTGGCTCGTTGACAATCGCGCGTGCGAGCGCAACCCGCTGTTGCTCGCCACCGCTGAGTTGGTCGATGCTTCGGTCCTCGTATCCGCTCAATTCGACTACGTCAAGCATCTCGGAAATCCGCTCTTTCCGTTCAGACTTTGGGATTCCGTCCTCCTCTAGGCCGTACCCAATGTTTTCTGCGACCGTGAGGTGCGGAAACAGCGCGAGACCCTGAAACACCATGTTCACGTCCCGGTTAAATGGTGGAACGTCGTTCACCGGGGTTCCCTGGATCGCGATTTCCCCGGACGTCGGAGTTTCAAACCCTGCCACCATCCGAAGGATCGTTGATTTTCCCGACCCGGATGGACCGAGAATGGAGACAAACTCGCCATCTTCGACTTGGAAGTTGACGTTGTCTACGGCGACGAGGCTACCGAACTCTTTCCGTAGGTTAGAGACCGTCAGTATTGACATTGTTGTGGAATGTATATTCTTAGGCTGCTTTGACCTTAGTCCAGATCTCGTCGAACTTCTTCCGGAGATCATCCGAAAGGGGCTGGATGAACGTTGCCGAGTCGGACATCTTCTGCGGCCAACTTAGGAAGTCGATCTTTTCATCCGAGAGGTCGAGATAGTCACCGATGTTTTTGATCGGTGGGAGATATCCCATGGTAGTCACCTTCTCCGCGGCATTTTCCGGTTTACTACCCATGTCAGTCCACGCAACGGCCGCCTTCGGGTTTGGAGCTCCCTTCGGGATGACAAAGGTATCGTACGTGTACATGAACCCTTCCTTCGTGTTGGACATGTCTATGGGAATTTCCTTCTGGAAGCGTCCATTGTAGGTCCGGCCGTCGGTGTACACGGTCGCAACGATTTGCTCGTTCTCGAACATCTGTTGGACCGTCGACTGGTCCTTCCAGTACGTGACGTTCAGGTCTTTCTGTTGGATTAGCGCTTCCTCGATTTCTTTGAAGTCATCGGGGTTGTTCGGGTCCTGACCCGTGTAGAGTGCCGCGACGCGGCAGGCGACTTCACCCCAGTCCTGCATGCTCACCTTTCCTTTGAGGTCCGATTGCCAGAGAACATCCCACGAACCGGGGTCTTCGTCGAAGTAGTCGGTACTGTAGGTAAGCGGGTGTGCTACTTGCGCCTCTGGGATGGCGTAGACCATCTCGTCGCGTTGGTAGTACTCCTCGGCATCAGACTTCGCTAGCTCATTCAGCGCCGACCACCCGTCCATCTGGTCGACTGGAAGGGCGTGGAGGAAGTCGTTGTCCATCGACCGGACGACCCACGCGCTCGTGGCTGAGATACTGTCGATTTCATCATTTCCGGCTTCGAGTTTCGTGTACCACTTGCTGGGGTTCGAGTAGGCCGCAGTCGTCACCGACGTGTTGTACTGCTCCTTGAACTCCTTAACCGCCCAGTTCACCCATCCGTCGTACCAGTTCCACACGTTGAGGCTTTGTTCCAACTCCTCCGGTGGAATTCACGCCATATCCACTGGTTTCGTGGATTGATTCTCGTCGCCACCTCCGCCTCCGCCGAGACAGCCGGCGAGGGAAGCAGCACCACCGGTGAGACTATACTTGACGAGCTCTCGTCTACTTAGACCCATGGTATCTATCCTCACATC
>NZ_PSYW01000012.1 GCF_003383095.1 Haloferax sp. Atlit-12N | reverse complement strand
CGACCGATGACGCCGTCACCGAGGTGCCCGCGCCGCGCCTTCACGCCGGACCCTGTCCGGCGCGGCGCGGCACCGACGGCGCCCCCACAGACAAGTGCGGGGGGTGAACCTCGAGGTGAGCGCGCGGTCACCACCATATACCCAGCCGGTCACCGCGGGTCGGCGCCTCGCCGACGACCGTCCGTCGGCAGACGCAACGGAAGCGGCCGCGGCGCCGAGGCGGCACGGCCGGGGGGTATACGGTGGTGAACGGCGTCGCATACGGCCACAGCGAGGCCGCAGAGAGCGAGGACCCGCCGGAACAGCACCGCGCCCGGACCCGCACGAGCCTGTCCCGTCCGTCGCAGACGCAACGGAAACGCCTCGTGCGGCAGCCCGGTGCGGGCTGGACGCCCGCGGACCCACAGCTCGTCGCGGCCGAGTTTGAGCGCATGCCCGGCAGGCCGCACAGCCAGCCCTGAGTGAGCCCCGGACCGTGGCATATTGGGGGTGAGCACGGCGAACCCCCAATAGCCACCGCAGCCCGGGCGAACGAGGGGTGAGGGCAATCGCCCGAACGGCGAGCAGCCCGCCCGGACCGCGCAAGCGGCCACGTCTGAGCCAGCCGGCCGGTGGCGCGACCGCAGCGAGGGAGCGCCGACCCAACGGCTGGTGAAGATGCAGCCAGCCCGGTTTCGGTCACGGCCCGGTCGCGGGCCGAGCGCTCGCAGGCCCGCCCTCGGGGCTGACCGGTATCGGGTGGCTGCACCCGGCCCGACCCGGCCCCGCGACCGTGACCCGTCCGTCGCAGACGCAACGGCAGCGCGAAACGCCCGGGCCCGGCAGGAACGGTCTGCCCGCCGGAGCGCGCACAACCCGAGCAGTCGCCCCCCAAACGTACCGACACAACTTACCTCCCAAACACGTTTGATTGCTATGTTAGCGCCCTAGCTTGCTATCAAGATCGTTGAGGACGTGGGGCTCGTCTCCACCCCAAATGAAACACAAGCACGGAGTATCTCACGCTTACTTCGAACATGGCAGCAGGACGAGGTCGTCAGGTATGCTCTCCAAAAACTAACTCAGCAGACGTCGTCCAACTCTCACCACGTGATCTCAAATCGTGCGCCACCTTCAGAACCCGTTGTAACGGCAATATCCCAACCATGGCCCTCGACAATTTGAGAGACGATCGAGAGCCCATAGCCAGTTCCGTCAGCAGTTGTCGAATATCCATGGGTAAATATCTCTGACCGAATCGGCTCAGCGATTCCAGGGCCATCATCTTCGATATAGAGTCCCGTATCGTCAGGGAGGCTTCCAACAGTCACAGTCGCCCCAGCACCAGCATGTTCAACAGCATTGCGAAACAAGTTCTCTAGTAGTTCCTGAAAACGACTCTTATCCGCGGCGATCACTCCGAGATCATCGTCTAGTTGGAGCGTCGCTTGCTGTGTCTCAACGCTACTCCACGACGCATGGAGACACTCACGGATATCAACCGACTCGGTCTCACCAACGACTTCGCCTCTTTTTGAGAGGGCAAGAATGTCGCTGACGAGATCATCGATTCGAGCGAGTGATGCTAAGGCCCGCTCTAGTTCAGGGCTCTCGGACTGTTCATGGGCGATCTCAGTATACCCATACGCGATAGAGAGTGGGTTCCGAATATCATGTGTTAAGATGTCGGCGAACTCATTCAGCCGGTCCTTCTGCTCTTGAAGCTGCGACTCTCGCTGTCGCTGCTCGGTGATATCCCGAATGATGCCAGTAAAATACTGTTCCCCATTGTGTTCGTGTTCACGAAGGCTGATAAGGGTCGGAACCTCGCGTCCGTCCTTGTGCAACGCCGGGAGCTCGATCCCATCCCAGTCGATATTGCGCTCTCCAGTCGCCACATACGAGGCTAATGCAGCCACGTGGACTGGTTCCAAGCGCTCTGGGATGATTTTCATTTTCGAACTCCCAATCAACTCAGCGGGTGCATAGCCGAGAATATCCTCAACGGCTGGATTGGCATACACGATATTGCTGTCCGAGTCGATCGTCAACATCCCTTCAGCTGCATTTTCGACAAGTGTCTGGTAGAAATCATCGGCGGAAATTGGTGGTGGCTGAGCGTCCTTCATATAAGATCACTATTACTAGTCAGTAGTTATGGGTTCTTCAGGATGTTGCTGCGAGACAGACTATGTCTCAGTTGAGGGTTGATTACGATCCGACTCCGGAGTGAAAGGGGAAGAGGGAACCTTCTGACGTGTATCATACCAGGCACCCTGAGACACGCCACTACTGGTGGGTGAGAGGCACTCAGCACGAGTCTGGTCGTTCACGGGTGTGTGTAATTAATCTATCAGGTCTATCCCTGAGATCTTGATAGGAGATTTTGATTGAGACTCGTATTACCAGTACACACCACAATTTCCAGTAAAGCACCTCGGTTTCGGTCTTCTGGCCCGGGCAAAGACGATCTCAGACTCAACTGGGGCCATATATTTTCATCGGGGGAAGCCACCATGCCGTCATTGCGAGTAGTAGCGGTTGTCGTTGATCTCGTTCACCGTAAGCATTGATTTCAACGGGACATCATCCAGACGGTCTGCTGGACGTTCGTTAGTCTCGGTGTGTGCTTTATTTTTGCAGGTCGTAGCGCTCACTCACGGGGGTTCGTGACCGCTGTTACGTGCGTTTCGACGTGTTGAGGGAGTTAACGAGTAGTCGTCAAGCGTGTCGACGACGTTAGCAGGAAACCCTGTGGGGCATTGGTGGTACGGAGACATCATAACCCAACTCGAGTTAACCAACAACGATTGGTCTTTTCAGCTGGAATGCGACACCGCGTTCGGTCGCCGAACCAGCCAGTTTCGACGGCGTAGCTGGACTATCGTGGGTGTCTCGTTGTGACCTGAAAAGACCAAGAAGGACATCAACATCGACTTTGTTGGTTAAGCGAGCCTCGCGGCTCGTTACTCTCCGCAGTCGAAAGTTCACCCCAACACGTCGACGTACGTCGATGCTTCTACCAGCACACATCATGGCGGTCAATTCTCGGGGGTCGCCCGCTCGTTCGACTGTAATGGTCAAGTCGCCCGATTCGTAGTCGGCCTCGAAGTCGACGGTGTACGCGTCTGAGTCGTAGGCGGTGTGATAGGCACGATGGCGTTTGAGCGAGCCAGTCGGCTTGAAGTGGAAGAATGCAGCCGACGTGTAGGGTATGCTCTGCGCCTCAATCTGTGTCTCGACAGACGCCAGTAGCGCGATCTGGGGCGTCTCCGTGTCGATACTCGCAGCGAACTCCGTCGCTTCCTCGACGGTTGCTTGCGAATGTGTTGGTGTCTCGCCGGTGAGGACGTTCACCGAGGTTTCTGTGTCGTCGGTGAACAGGACGTCTTCGAACGTGTGTGTCCCGAGGATCGCCTCGGGATCCAACTCGCAGTCGTGGAATGGACCGTCGACTGAGGTCATCGAATCACGAGCCTACGGCGGGGCTCACCCATTCTGGTCCCTGAAAAACAGCAGCAGCCACGAAGCAGATCGGACTAAAGGGGATTTGTTGGAACCCTCAGAACCTGACAGATGTCGAGTGCTAAATATAGAGGATGCAGTCAGCAACCGATTTTCATTCGTTGTGGGCGTCGCCTGTCGATTCGAGTCGAAACAGATAGTTGGACGCTGTCTTAGTGTATCCGATCGGTTTCATGGACTCGATCATGTCCGCTCGATCCGCGACGCGACCGGGCTTGGGTTCGAAATACCCCTCGACACCTCGGCTGAGACGTGAGCCACGTACCACACCCACGAGTTCCCAGTCCGGATCCAGAGCCGCCACACCTGCGTCTGCATGGCTGTTATTCACCAACAGATAGCAACCCAGCCGCACATACCGCTTGCAGTAGTGCGAAATCGGACCTGCATACTGAGAGAGCAGCAGATCCACAGGGGCTACCGCTAGTGGTTCGCGGTAGTCGCCGTGGATGAACTGAAACGAATATGGCACACGCTGTTGCACCGCCCCGTCCGCGAAGAACGCGGGACAGCGTTGATCCATGTCGACGTAGGTGACATCTCGAAAGATGACACTCGGCG
>NZ_PSYW01000011.1 GCF_003383095.1 Haloferax sp. Atlit-12N | reverse complement strand
AGCGAGCGATTACCGCTCGCTGTAAATGAAAAAAGCCCACTGGACCGAAGTCCAGTGGGCTTTGTATGAGTGGGGGCGGCGAACTGGATTTCCCAGAGGATCGCTCACTCCAGTACTGACCAGAACGCAGGTGAGCTTAACTGCCGTGTTCGGGATGGGTACGGGTGGAACCTCACCGCTCTGGCCGCCTTAATGCCGATCAACGGAATCGAACCGTTGTCATACCAATATCGGTCGGGCCGTCTTACCAATGTGTTCGTGCAATCCAGTTTGCGCCTGGACCCGTTCTCGGGTCTCAGTGCGTATGAATGTGGCTTGGACTGTTAGTGCTCGCGGGCTTAACAACTCGTTGCCTCGTTGCGTACACCCCGAGTCTATCGAACTCGTCTTCTACGAGTGTCCTCAGTGGAACTTCTTTTCCGTGTGGGTTTCGAGCTTAGATGCGTTCAGCTCTTACCCCGTGGTGCGTAGCTGCCCGGCATCTGCCCTCTCGGACAACCGGTACACCAGTGGCACCCATTCGTAGTTCCTCTCGTACTATACGAACGTTCACGTCAAGTTCCTTAACACCCCCAATAGATAGCAGCCGACCTGTCTCACGACGGTCTAAACCCAGCTCACGACCTCCTTTAATAGGCGAACAACCTCACCCTTGCCTGCTTCTGCACAGGCAGGATGGAGGGAACCGACATCGAGGTAGCAAGCCACCGGGTCGATATGTGCTCTTGCCGGTGACGACTCTGTTATCCCTAAGGTAGCTTTTCTGTCATCTACGGGTCCCATGAATGAACCTCGTAGGTTCGCTAGACCACGCTTTCGCGTCAGCGACACTCGTTGGGAATGTCACTGTCAGACTTCCGTTTGCTCTTGCGCTCTTCCACGAGTTCCCGACTCGCGTGAGGAAATCTTTGGGCGCGCTCGATATCTTTTCGAGCGCGTACCGCCCCAGTCAAACTGCCCGGCTACCGGTGTCCTCCGCCAGGAGTGAGAGTCGCAGTCACTAACGGGTAGTATTTCAATGTTGCCTCGGTGGCCCGCTGGCGCGGGTACCTGTGTAATGGCTCCTACCTATGCTGCACATTAGCGACCACGTCTCAGCGACAGCCTGCAGTAAAGCTCTATAGGGTCTTCGCTTCCCCTTGGGGGTCTCCAGACTCCGCACTGGAACGTACTGTTCACCGGGCCCAACGTTGGGACAGTGACGCTCTCGTTGATCCATTCATGCAAGCCGCTACTGAAGCGGCAAGGTACTACGCTACCTTAAGAGGGTCATAGTTACCCCCGCCGTTGACGGGTCCTTCGTCCTATTGTACTAGGTGTTCAGATACCCGCACTGGGCAGGATTCAGTGACCGTACGAGTCCTTGCGGATTTGCGGTCACCTATGTTGTTACTAGACAGTCGGAGCGTCCGAGTCACTGCGACCTGCTCGGTCAAGAGCAGGCATCCCTTATCGCGAACTTACGGGACTAACTTGCCGAATTCCCTAACGTCGGTTGATCCCGACAGGCCTTGGCTTGCTCTGCCAGCGCACCTGTGTCGGATCTCGGTACGAGCTTCTTGCTTGTCTTTTCACGGGCTCTAGGTACCGCCGAATTTCTCTATCTCACCATTCGTTCGCTTCGTGCCGTTACGGCTTCCACGAATTTCGGTGATTCGACGGGGCGAAGGCCCCGCTCGGTGTTTCCTAAAGCGTCGACGTTTGGTGCAAGAAGGTACTGGAATATTAACCAGTTTCCCTTTCATCTAATTCGAATTACGGTTAGACTTAGGATCGACTAACCCTCGGCTGATTGACAGTGCCGAGGAACCCTTGCGCGTAAGGCCGTCGGGGTTCACACCCGACTCTCGCTGCTACTGAGACCATGATTTTCGTTGCTGCACGGTCCACACGAGTTCTCACCCGTGCTTCCACCCATGCAGTATGCCAACCTACGGAATCGTGTCATAAGACACGCCGCCAGGTCTCGGAGGTGGATTTGAGTCCCGATCATTTTCGACGCCTCGAACCTCGGCCGGTAAGCTGTTACGCTATTCTTAGAGGGTAGCTGCTTCTAAGCTCACCTCCCGGCTGTTTAGGGCTCGAGACAATCTTCAATCACACTTAATCCACACTTTGGGTCCTTAACCTGGCTCTGGGTTGTCTCCCTCACGGTGCACAAGCTTACCCCGCACACCGGACTCCCTGAGTCTACGACGTTCGTAAGTTCGGAGTTTGACAGGGAAGCGAACTCCTCTCGGAGTCCGGATTCCCAATCGGTCGCTCTACCTCACGAACTATCTCATCAGAGGTCATGCTTCGACATGTTTCGGTTGGAACCAGCTGTTGCCAAGTTCGATGGGCCTTTCACCCCTACACCAGAGTCACGAGAGGGTATTGTAGGACACCAACTCTAACGGGCCTCCACGCAGCTTTCGCCACGCTTCGCCCTGCTCCGGCGTAGATCACTTGGTTTCGGGTCGCATCCGGTTGGCTCCCCGCCCTTGAAGACGGTGGCCCTGGTCAAAGACTGCGGCCGTATCGGTTTCCCTATGCCTCCGGGGGTTCACCCCTTAGACTCGCCAGTCAGATGCACTCCATGGTTCGTTTTTCAAAACGTACGACGTAACATCGGCTTCACTCAAGTCATACTACGGGATCGCTCCCAGTTCTTTCGTCGAGTGACCTTGTATGCCACGTCGCTCTATCGCCAACTGATTTCAAGCCCTATTGCACCGCCCTTTTCGGGGTGCTTTTCAGCGTTCGCTCACGCTACTTGTTCGCTATCGGTCTCGAGGAGTGTTTAGTCTTCGCAGTTGATGCCTGCGTAATTCACGAGGGATATCCAACCCCCGCTATTCTGGAACAACCCCGGGATCTAAATCTTATGTTACGGGGTTTTCACCCTGTATCACGCTCCGTTCCAGGAGACTTCACATAAGATCCAGGTCCGTTATGGGTAGTCCGTACACCACATTGCCCGAAGGCTTCGGTTTGGACTGTATCGCGTTCACTCGCCGTTACTAACGACATCGCGGATTGCTTTCTTTTCCTGTTCCTACTAAGATGTTTCAATTCGGAACGTTCCCCATTGCGCAAGGCAATTGCGTGGGGATTCCCATTCGGAGATCCTCAGTTCTTTCCCTCCATGCGGGTCCCTGAGGCTTTTCGCAGCTTGGCACGTCCGTCATCGGCTCTCGAGCCGAGCTATCCACCAGCTGGCACAGTAGCCAGTTGATATAGTCACTGTGACCCGGAGAACGGGTCCAGTGGACGCCTGGATTGCACGTACACACGGTTTCATCAAATCCCCTCGGTGACGACCCGAGGCGAATTTTCGACCCTTCCCAACCTCGCTTGCGCGGGATGGTGCATCTGTCGTCAGTATCCATTCATTCGAAACGTCTTGCCACACTTAAGGGGCACGATCGTTTCGGAGTGGAGTACTGCTTACCATGGACCCACAGGGATTCGAACCCTGGGCATCCTCCTTGCAAAGGAGGCACTCTACCACTGAGCTATGGGCCCGTGTTAGCCCTAGTAGTTCTAAGGTGTCCGAACGGGTGTCATTGGTGAACTCGGAAGATCGCGTGTGAGCCACCCCATCGGGGTGGTCTCGGTCGTTAGGAGGTGATCCAGCCGCAGATTCCCCTACGGCTACCTTGTTACGACTTAAGCCCCCTTGCGAAGCCCAGATTCGACCACCGTGTGGTGGCCTCATCCGGACCTCACTCGGGTGCTTTGACGGGCGGTGTGTGCAAGGAGCAGGGACGTATTCACCGCACTCTATTGAAATGCGATTACTACCGAATCCAGCTTCATGAGGGCGAGTTTCAGCCCTCAATCCGAACTACGATCGAGTTTAGGAGATTAGCGTTCTCTTTCGAGATAGCAACCCATTGTCTCGACCATTGTAGCCCGCGTGTAGCCCAGCTCATTCGGGGCATACTGACCTACCGTTGCCCGTTCCTTCCTCCGCTTTAGCAGCGGCAGTCCTTCTAATGTACCCAGCCAGTCGAAACTGCTGCTGGCAATTAGAAGTGCGGGTCTCGCTCGTTGCCTGACTTAACAGGACGCCTCACGGTACGAGCTGACGGCGGCCATGCACCTCCTCTCTATAGCGTCGTGGTAAGGTCATCAACCTGACCGTCATTACTATAGTCGGAGCTGGTGAGATGTCCGGCGTTGAGTCCAATTAAACCGCAGGCTCCTCCGGTTGTAGTGCTCCCCCGCCAATTCCTTTAAGTTTCATCCTTGCGGACGTACTTCCCAGGCGGCTCGCTTCTCGGCTTCCCTACGGCACAACACAGGCTCGTAGCCTGTGTCACACCTAGCGAGCATCGTTTACAGCTAGGACTACCCGGGTATCTAATCCGGTTCGAGACCCTAGCTTTCGTCCCTCACCGTCGGATCCGTCTTCTCGAGGTGCTTTCGCCATCGGTGGTCCGTCCAGGATTACGGGATTTCACTCCTACCCCGGACGTACCCCTCGAGCCTTCCGGTCCCAAGCCACGTGGTTTTCACCGGACGCCCGCCAGTTGAGCTGGCGGATTTCCCGATGAACCTTCGTGGCCGGCTACGGACGCTTTAGGCCCAATAATATCGGTCATCACTTGAGCTGCCGGTATTACCGCGGCGGCTGGCACCGGTCTTGCCCAGCTCTTATTCCACGACCGCCTTACAGTCGTGAAAAGCGAGGACTATATGCCCTCGCACTTGGGGTCCCCTTATCGCACTTGCGTGCAGTGTAAAGGTTTCGCGCCTGCTGCGCCCCGTAGGGCCCGGAATCTTGTCTCAGATTCCGTCTCCGGGCTCTTGCTCTCACAACCCGTACCGATTATCGGCACGGTGGGCCGTTACCCCACCGTCTACCTAATCGGCCGCAGCCACATCCTACAGCGCCTGAGCGTTTCGGGGAGTCGGCATTCCAGCATGACTCCCGTATGAACTATTAGCCTCAGTTTCCCGAGGTTATCGTTCTCTGTAGGGTAGTTTGGCCACGTGTTACTGAGCTTTTCGCCACGAGTATGAACTCGTGCAACTAGCATGGCTAAATCGGACCCCAATAGCAATGACCTCCGGCAGGATCAACCGGAATGGGTCGCGACCATTTAAACCTGGTCGCGGGGTTTTGGCGGGTGAATGGCAGCGTATTGCTGTCAAATCACCGTTCAAAGGTCCGAGTTCGTATGACATCCGTTCGGATGTCACCGAACTACTAGGGCTAACATCAGATACCGTCTTGCGGCGTACCGCAGGGGCGGAATCCTCATTTCCTTCGGACCTGAACCGAGGCGATTCGAGGGTATAAACCCTTCGAACCTCGTTCGGTTCGGGCCCGGTGAGGCAGGACGCGTTGAATCGCCCTGCAATCGCGGTGTGTCGTTCGCATTCATCCGAAATGCCTTGGACCACTTAAGGCCGTCGTATCGTGGCGACCCCCGGGAAGGTGTGTCATCCCGGTGAGCGCCTGACGACCTTGGGTCGGGGCGTTCGGTGGAAGCGTTCGGGGGGAGTGCCCCCGTGCGCTTCTTCGCATTAATCCGAATGCCGGGGATACAT
>NZ_PSYW01000010.1 GCF_003383095.1 Haloferax sp. Atlit-12N | reverse complement strand
GTATCAAAAGAAACGCAACTAGGGATCCAAGTGTATCCTGGGTCGTCATACAATGAAAGAATTAGACCCACATCTAAGTCTAATTGGTACTGGTTGAATGACCCACCACCCCTTCCTTTATTCAGAGTTCGTTTATCAATAAACCCGAGCATGTACAGATCATTAAGATGATCAAGTACAGCACGCTGAGATACTATCGGATCCCCGTTCTTCGAACGAACTTGGTTATATATCGCTCTCACTTCACTCGTCGAAAACCAAGATCCATTCTGATGCTCAGTAAGCATTGAGAGAGACCAAAGAGCAATGTTATCGTTGCGTGTGATCCTGGTACTATCTTTGAGCTCCTCAAGCATTTCAGTACTTTGTAAATCTTCAAACGACGACTCGACGTGACTTTCGGTTACGTTTGTATCACCGGCTGCATCAGCTAAGGAGCCAGCAGATTTCAATAACCTAATCGCTTGACGAGCACTTCCAGAGTCCCGTGCTGCCAGTGCCGCCGCTAGGGAGATTGCTGCGTCATCAATAACACCCGGTTCAAAGGCTTTTTTGGCACGCTGAGCAAGAATCGCGTGAAGTTGGTTAGCGTTGTATGTACTGAATCTAATCTCCCATTCACAGAGGCTGTCGCGAACTTTTGGACGCAGATTCTTGTGGAATTTGAGATTATTACTAATCCCAATCAGGCCCGGGTTGGCATCTGTGACTTTTCCCTCTTCAACCGCCCGTGGTATCTGGTAGAGAATACCATCATCTCCATCAAGTGAATCAATTTCATCCAAGATGACGTATATCACACCCCCAATCTCATCCATTCGATCCCACAGCATATTGTTGATTACACTCTGACTGTACCCAGATTCCGGAATTTGCCTATCAGCAGGTAACAACGCATTAAGAATACCAACCGTCGCTTGGTAGGTAGATGTACGGTCCTCCAGATTCAGATAAGCAGTAGTCACATTGATCTCTAACTCAGCACCCTTTGCTGCAAGGTCCGCTATAATCTTTTTCGAGACAGCCGTCTTACCAACCCCCGTTTTCCCATACACGAAAATATTGGTTGGGTTCTGGTTGAGTAGTGCTGGTTTGAGGGCATCAATGTATTGTGAAACCTCTTCATCTCGTTGAAGGATTTTTTCTGGGCGCCATTCAGTAGATAGGTACTTTCTGTTCTCAAAGATATTATCCGTGAGTTCGTCATCGAATAGATTACTATCGGTATTCTTGAAAGTACCACTAAATGGTTTCTCCATACCGACCATACATGATGAGCAATCCATAAGTATTTCCCCACCCGTTGATTATTTATTTCGGCTATATAATTTTAAATTATTTGTTGACCGGAACCTTAGCTATGCTCATAGACACACCACAACTTCGACTGTTAATCTGTATTCTGAGTTAGCTTAGTTTGAGCTCTCTTTGAATCTAGTAATGAATCCTTTGTTAAAAGCATGTATTGCCGGCATAGCGTTTTCTTGCTATTCAGCCTCTCCTATGGGAGGTTGCACCAGAAGTAGTGGTGTGTCTCACGCCCTCGTCCCTTTCGAAGGGAGTCTTATCGGTTCTAACAGTCGAAGTAGTGGTGTGTCTCAGAGATGTGTATCGATACCGAGACTGTCGTTCGTCTCCTCATATGATTACGACCCAGTCGTCAGGTTACTGTCGGTCACGTCGCCCATACTCTTCATCATAGTGCTGCGACTTTGTACAAGAGTCTAGTGACGAACGGTGTAACGGATAACATTGGCAAGTACGAAGACCCGGCCTGCGGTCTATACGACGACGTCGACATACCAACAGTATTCGCCGCACAACTCTTGCTAATGACCAGTGTGTCTATCCCCAATCAGATTGTTAGCGTTCTGTTCCCGCTCGTTGAGAGGTAAGGGATCATCGGGAGACATCATCCACTGGTCACTTCCACGGGTACACCAACAACGTCGTAATGTTAAGATGTCCGTTTCTCACGAATGCGACCACGCTCACGAATCATATCCTCGCAGTTGGGACATACTTGCGGCTCGTCAACCGAATCCGGCGTAAATACACGAACGTAGGCCTCTGTGACATGGCTGCCACAGTTCTGGCACTCAGGCATATCAGTAGACCAGACCTCATCCGGTATAGGCTTTCTGACAGAGTCGAATAGACGATGCAATCATATTGTACACGTGCCCTTTCATCGTCTGAGAAACGGTTACTTCCCTGAGCGCGACGGAGTGATCCTCTTATAGAGAAATGTCATAATTAAAAACAGACTGCAACCGGTAGTTTGAATATGAACATCTGTGACCTGAATAATGCTGAGTGCCTCTAATCCACCAGCATTGGCGTCTACCAGGGTGCCCGGCCTGGTACACGTCACCCCCTTACGCAAACTGTGATGGTGAAACAGCCGTAGGTTAGCCGCTAGTCGACATCATTCATATCGCTTTGAGACATCATTGTCTTTGCAGGCTAGAATAGTAATTAGTAATGTGCTTGGGTTTAGTTTCACTGCAGAAGACTTGGGCTCAAGTCAACGTTCTACAAGCACGCTCGTACTGACCAGTAGAAAGCGTTCACAATGATTTGAGGAGAACAACCACTCTGTTTCGATAGATCTACCAGTTCAATAACTAATCCCACTTCAATAGTACTGGTTCGGTAATTAACCATAAGATATTCCCTAATACACTTATTATACTTACAAAGAGTGCTATAGATTCCCTGTCGGCACTCGTGAATCCACTATGAGAGATGTCGACCCCAAACCAGACGAAGAAACCCCGTATGAGTGCTTTCAGTGCGGGAACATCATCATCTCGGAGAGCAGCGACAATCAGTGCCTCGACTGTAATGGCCCAATGCGAAATCGGCGAACTCCACTTGAGTAACTATGGCATCCCAACCAGAGACCACATGCGGTGAGCCGAGTGAAGAGACGACAGAAGCAACCGAATCAGAATCGGCACTCGAAACAGCTCGTCAACAACTGTATCATGCTGCTGAATATTTAGATATTGACTCGAACATCGTCGAGCGGCTCAAATATCCCAAGAAGGTCCACGAAGTAACGGTCCCGATTGAGCGGGACGATGGAACAGTAGAGGTGTTCACCGGCTACCGAGCCCAACACGATAGCGTTAGGGGACCCTTCAAGGGAGGACTGCGGTACCATCCCGAGGTGACCAGAGACGAGTGTGTTGGGCTCGGTATGTGGATGACATGGAAATGTGCCGTTATGGGCCTCCCATTTGGGGGAGCAAAGGGTGGAATTGCGGTCAATTCCAAGGAATTGAGCCCAACAGAGAAGGAGCGACTTACTCGGCGGTTCGCACAGGAAGTTCGCGACGTTATCGGCCCGAAACAGGATATTCCTGCACCAGACATGGGGACGGACCCACAGACCATGGCCTGGCTAATGGACGCATACTCAATGCAGGAAGGCGAAACAATACCAGGGGTTGTCACCGGTAAGCCACCTGTTGTCGGTGGAAGCGAAGGTCGCGAGGAAGCACCTGGCCGGAGCGTTGCAATAATCACAAAGCTTGCTTGTGAATATTATGACTGGGAGCTCAATAACACTACAGTAGCGGTCCAGGGATACGGAAGTGTTGGAGCGAATGCCGCTCGACTCCTGGATAACTGGGGCGCAACTATCATTGCAATCAGCGACGTGAACGGTGCAATGTACGAACCAGGCGGAATAGATACGGCTACTGTCCCATCGCACGATGAAGTGCCTGAAGCGGTCACAGAATATGCCGACAATACCATCTCAAATGAGGAACTCCTTACGCTTGACGTTGATGTCCTCATTCCTGCTGCTTTGGGGAATGTAATCACCAAAGAGAACGCAGAAGCGATTGATGCAGACCTCATCGTTGAAGGGGCAAATGGTCCGACGACATCGACTGCTGATTCGATTCTCGCTGACCGGGGTGTTGCGGTAATTCCTGATATTCTTGCCAATGCTGGAGGGGTAACGGTAAGTTACTTCGAGTGGCTTCAGGACATCAATCGGCGAGCGTGGTCACTTGAACGGGTGAACAATGAACTCGAAGCAGAGATGGAGGCTGCTTGGGATGCGGTTCAGTCAGAATTCGAACAACGAGACATTACTTGGCGTGATGCGGCCTACATCGTTGCACTATCCCGCATTGTCGAAGCCCACAAAGCACGGGGGCTCTGGCCGTAGCGAGATGGGCTATCGACCATTTAGACGGAACCGACAGCCAACCACCCCACTTGAGCGGGGGCTCCTTCGACTGTATCAACTCGTTAGCCCTAGTGCTATTTTTGTTACAATCTGCCTTATTGGATATGTTCTTACCGGCTTCAGTTTATCTTTTATCGGATTCTATGAACCGACATACTCCGTAATGAACCTCACAGATCCATTTTTTACTGGTTTGTTATTTCTAACAGGCCTGTTTATTTGTTCAACGGCGGGAACGCTCGCAGCGCTCACGCTTCTGCTTAGCTCCGACGATCCGAAAGCTAATTTCGTCGTCACCATGTGTTTGATTGCGATTGGCTTTGGCGCTGCCACCATGCGAGTCACATTTGAGGCCGTCGGCACATCTCTTGCTGAGATAGTAAGCAGTCTTCTATAGCGATAGCAGAGTTGGTTTTTGCACTGTGAATGGTGGGTAGCGACTACAGTTAACTCTGAGAATCGCTCAAACGAGTTCAGATGTAGAATCAGGTCTGTTTCGACCTTCGTGAAATAGGATCGTTAGGGGGTAGTGGTTCAGCACACTCTCACCGACCGCGATGAGCCTCGTCGTGTCAGCGAGTATCTCTTCCTAATGAGTGAATCAGAATCGTCGAGGAGATTGACACTGACCTCCAAGTCGTATCCCTGTCGGTAATAGCGAGAAAGTTCTCGTCTTCTACTCACCCATTTGAACGGCTTTGTCGTCTTTGTGAGGTCCTCAGCTAGCGAGCTCACGGTCGTGATAAGTACGTTGATGTACCCTTCACGAACGAGATAGGCGACAACCTCATGAAAATCTCGGCGAGATGACATTCAACGTACACATGAAATAGCCCAGGACATCTGGTGTGGCCAAACCTCGTCACTAGCGGGAACAATTTGGTCCTGAGAGTCGTCCATACCAGGAATTAGCAGGATACTAGTTTGAATTGCTCGAGACTGATAACTACTTCTCGACACACACAAGTCCGGCAACGGCGAACTATCTAGCATGTCCAAACCAACGGTGGCCGTCCTCCGACCCGACGATAACCGTATCGTTGAGGCGGTTGAGTATCTCCAGTCACTTGATGTATCACCAATTCCAGACCCAATGCTGACGGTCACGTCAACCGGCCAAGTTCCACGGCATGCGGACTATTGTGTCTTCACGAGCCAGACTGGTGTCAACCTAGCTGCAGCAGCCGGATGGGAACAACGGGAAACCGCTGTTTGTGCTGTCGGGAGGCAGACTGCGACCGCTTTACGCAAACAGGGGTATTCGGTCGATGTTGTGCCGGCAACATCCACGTCCACAGGACTCGTCGATGAGTTATCTGCCGATGTCGAAGGTCGAACAGTCG
>NZ_PSYW01000009.1 GCF_003383095.1 Haloferax sp. Atlit-12N | reverse complement strand
GCGCGAGAACGCTTGAACGGAAACACGCAGTCGAGATCGACCTGACTGCATACGAGCTGGATATGTACCCGAGTGAGGCGAAGGTCGTCTACGCGGAGCAGCATGAAGAGCTCTGGACCGAGTTCGTCGAGGAGGCTGTCGAACGCGCAGGCTATCCAGAGCTGAAGGAAACGCCAGGGCTATCGAAAGCAGAATTCGCTGAAAAGATTCGGAACCTCGACTAAGCGGCTCTGTTAGTCTTGGAGCGTGGCGACTGTTCGGCCCGTTTCCTCGGCCTCTTCACTGCGCGACATATTGTACGTCGCGAGCGCTTCGTCAACCGCCTCATCAAGACTCATTGGTCAACCTAGTCTTGACCCTTCCAGCGTATAAACGCTTGCATGGCTAAAACGCCTCTACCCGGCGGAGAGAAGTCGATCGAAGGAGTGGTCTGGAAGTCTGATTATAAACTTAACCAACAGTATCTTCGGTGAGCGCTTCGTGTTGGTTAATACGAGGAAGCAACCGATGTCCGACGAACCACCGACGCCGCCGATGAACCTCCCTACAGAGATCATCAATGCTCTCAATGAATCATCACCGAACCGTCTTCGAGACGTTGCCCGCTATGCCGAAGAGTTGGCCGAACACAAGGAGCGCGAGGCTCGTCTCGAGGAAGAGCCACCGGAAGGGAAACTCGAAGAACGGTCGGACGATCTTCCAGACGATGTCCCCACGAAGGCGACGATTACGATCAAGGAGATCAACCATAATCGCTACTACTACTGGCAGTGGCGAGAAGGTGACAAAATCAAATCCAAATATAAAGGCCCAGTCAACCCCGATAAGTAGGAAGAACTTCCATGGGCTCGAAAGACACCACACCCCGTGTGCGAAGTGAATTTTTTTCATCACCCGTGGACCCTGTGTGAGAGATGAATGATGGACAGCCTCAATCGTTCATTAAGCGCTCTCATGCGTAACTATCCCACATGTACACACGTGACTAGGGGAGTGTAGTTGGGGAACAAAGCTAAGCGAGATCTTCCCCGGCTATCGCGGAGCACAGTATTAGTACAATAGTATCCGAAACCAGCCGATGTTCTAGGTGGCTTCCTTCTCCTCCTCCACCGCCGTCCGAGTTGATTCCACGACGTCGGAGAACACCTGTTCTTTTAGCAGCTCATAGACGCGGTGTTGGCTCGGAGCCTTTGCATTAACCGTTTTTGCCGTGTTTCGGGAGTGCTTGTAGATACAACTTGTCGAGAACTTGCTTCGTTCGAACACAATCTCGTTCTGTATTGTACGTACCAGTTCGTCGTGATAGTTGTTTGAGACACCGGTGTTGCCAGTACTGCCAATAACCAGTCCACTATTGCCAGTAAAGCTGGCGTAAGCGTGGAAACTCCCGAGACCAGGGGCAGATTCGTGAAAGGTTTGTTTTCGGGTGACCCCCGTTGCCAGTACTGCCAGTATTCGTCCGTTTTAAGTAACACACACACACCACTTTTGCCAGTAAAACCACTCGAACGAGTAGAAGACTACTCGTTACAGTACTGACTAAGCGATAGGTTTATGTCAATAGTAGTAAAACCAAACCCGCACTAGGAAAGAATTAGTAAAGTACAACTGTAGATATAGTTCGGTAGCTCTGTTAATTACCTCATTTTGGACTTCGGTCCTCACCTACGAGAGAATACTGGCAATGGTGGAGAGAGTGTCTTTTATAAGCCACCGTGATATTGGCGGTACTGGCAACGGGGGTGTGGTTATTGGTCATACTGGCACCCGTGGTTTTATCACACATAGCAACATCGTCCAATCCATGGGCCGGTTCACTCGGGAGTCATTCATCATTCGAGACAACGACGTGTTGCGAGACGATTACCAGCCTGAGACTCTTGAGGAACGAGACGCTGAACTCGACGAATACGCGGCAGCCCTCCGGCCGGTAATTCAAGGATGGCAGCCGAACAACGTGTTTCTGTATGGGGTCACGGGTGTCGGGAAGACTGCGGCCACACACGATCTGCTCAAAGAACTTCAGGAATCAGCTGACCAGTACGACGACGTCGACGTTAATATTATCGAATTGAACTGTACTGGCTGCAACACGTCGTACCAGGTTGCGGTGAACCTCGTTAACGAGATTCGAGAGCCAAATCACCCACTAACAAATGTGTCGTCTTCACGGATGCCGATCAGTGAGACTGGCTATCAACAAAAGCGCGTGTTTCGTGAGCTCTACGCTGACTTAGAAGATATTGGGGGGACCGTGTTGGTTGTCCTCGACGAGATTGATAACATCGGATCGGACGATGATATTCTGTACGAGCTCCCGCGGGCACGTTCACAATTGGACCTGGATGTGAAGTTGGGCGTCATCGGCATCAGTAACGACTTCAAATTCCGCGATAATCTGTCTCCGAAAGTTAAAGACACACTTTGCGAAGAGGAGATTTTGTTCCCGCCATACGATGCTGGCGAACTCCAAAACATCCTCCGCGAGCGAGCAGAGATTGCGTTGTATGATGATGTGTTGGAAGATGATGTGATTCCGTTGTGTGCCGCGTTTTCAGCGCGAGACTCTGGATCGGCCCGGCAGGCACTCCGACTGTTACGGAAGGCAGTCGATATTGCGGAGTCTGAAGCGCGGGCCGGTGGGGACGCGTTTGTAACAGAGGAACATGTCCGCGAGGGGGAGTTCCAGATTCAGCGCCAGCAGGTCGTTGAAGGGATGCATTCGTTGACACAACATGGGCAGCATGTGTTGTTGACAGTGTGCCAACTGGCTGCTCGAGGAGAAACGCCCGAACGGACAAAGGCAATCTATCGTCGGTACCAGAAGGTTGCGAGAAAGAATGGGCAAGAGCCGCTGAAGCGTCGGCGCGTACACGACCACCTGTCGGATCTGAACCTCCATGGTGTGTTGCAGTTGGTTGACTCGAGTGGCGGCCGAGGGAACTACAACGAGTATGATTTGGACGTGTCGTTGTCTTCGGCGTTGGATGCGCTGGAAAGCGAGTTTGGGAATTTAGAAGGCATCCGTGAACTCGCAAAAAAGAACGGGACGTTAGACTAACCCCTCTGTTGTGGGGTGACCTCCGTTGCCAGTGTTGCCAATAACCTGTCCACTATTGCCAGTTTCACCTGTCGATGTCGAGTTTACTATTGTATCTGATATCTGTGAAATATTGATTAAACCACTATTGCCAGTATATTTGATCTTCTCTATGTCTGCCGCTTTTACTGGCAATAGTGGTGTGTCTGACGAATTATTTGATGACTGACTTGATTTGTATATTTTAGATCAATTGATAGGGTGATTGGAAAATCGTGACTTGTTGGAATTTTTGCTCGCTGATTGTTCTCTGTAGCCGTATTAACCAACAGTAGTAATGTGGCCTATCGATGTTGGTTAACTCATGACCAAGCAGTAGCAAGTGGTAATCAAAATATCGACGAGGTTACGTTGAGGGCACATACCGGAACTGTACGTTTTTGATCTATACTCGACGCAAGACCTTTTTCGTCGTCTAGGAACCCCCATTCCATTGTCGGCGATTCGAGTCTTGGTGTCGTTGTCCTGACTGTATGTAATATTCTAATGTGAGTTGAGCTTCCGTAGAGTGAACTGTGTCGTGTATTTCATAACTTATACAATTACGTTGAAGATTTGGCAACAAACCCTTGGAGTTTTACCCAATTCAGTAATTGAATTTTATGTAAATATAGTGGCTATTTAGACATTCTAGTTGATGCATGATTGACAATAGCCAATATAATTTCTAACTATGGCTATTCTATTAGTTGAGATTCCTAGATAGTTCTATTGGATACTGTCTCGAATAGATCATGATGTCCATAATCTTGTATATATAATACAGTTCTATCTGTGGGGATATCCAACCATCCTCCCACGACTCATGAGAGGGTAGAACATATTCGAACGCGTAGCCTCCTTCACAAAAAGGGTCACCACATCCGTTGTTCCATCGGCCTCGGCAGGCCACCCTGCAGCGGTTGACCTGTCGAAGCCAGTCAGGCAGACCGACCGACGAACTGAGATTCACATTGTCGACCGGGGTCCACTTCAACGGACTGCGTTCCGAGCCAGAACCGATGCGTGGAGATGACACGCACCACCGATCGGAATACTGTACCCAGTGGTGTACTGCCTCTGACTCACGCTGTTACGCTGTGTTTCGATTAGTCATCTGCGGGGACTGCTCTCTCCGGGTTTTGCTTACTCGGCCACTCCAGGTCCGGGATGTAATCTGCGTTTGCCTCGATGAGTTCTTCGGTCATCTCGTGTAGTTCGTCTAGTGAACAAGCGGCGCTTGACAGAGGATCGAGCTTTACTGCTTGGTGGACTTTCTCGCGGTTACCCTCTAAGGCACCTTCCACCGCCAGTTCGTAGATTGCAGAGTGCTGGCGGTCCAGAGCGGCAAGTTGTGTCGGCAACTCTCCAACCGAAGCTGGGTGAAGGCCGGTACCGTCGACGAAGACCGGAACTTCCACACAAGCGTCTGCAGGGAGGTTTTCGATGGCGTTCGATTCGTTGGACACGTTGAGGTTGAACCGGCGTTGAGTTCCCGTTTCCAACGAATGGATGAGCCGGGACGCGTATTCCTCGGAACGTTCGACACTAACCTCGTTGAGGTCGACGTCCAGTTCGGGATCGTCGCGCTCTTCGGACCGCGCAAGCCATCCCTCTAGGTACGTCGCGGTTGGCATCCGTTCGGCGAAGTTCGTCCCGGCCATCTCCTCGATAAGTGCATCGTCTGTTCGGATGTACGGGAGGTACTCACTCATATGATGGCTCGATTCCGTGGGGAACGCGCCGAAGTGCTTCATCATCTCGAAACGGACCGTGTCCTTGCGGTACGTCTCTTCGTCGTCGTAGGCCTCTTTGAGTGCCGGATAAAGACTCTCTCCGTCGTGTTCGCAGGTGAGGAACCAAGCCATGTGGTTGATGCCGGCGACCCAGTACTCGAGTTCGTCCTGTGGCGTTTCTGTGTACTCTGCTATTGCCTCGGCGGTGTGCGGGACGGAGTGACAGAGACCAACGACCTCGATGTTAGTCGCGTCAAAGACAGCCTTACAGAGGATGGCCATTGGGTTCGTATAGTTGAGTAGAAGAGCATCGGGACACAGCTCTTCCATGTCGTCCGCGAGGTCGAGGAGTGTCGGAATCGTCCGAAGGCCACGGAAGATTCCACCCGGTCCAGTCGTGTCACCGATTGCTTGCTTCACTCCGTATTTTTCCGGGATCCGGATCTCGTTTTCGAAGGGCTCAGTCCCACCAACGTTGATCATGTTGAGGACGTAGTCCGCGTCTTCAAGGGCTTCGCGTCTGTCAAGCGTCGCCGAGACAGTCGTTTCGAGTCCTTCGTTTTCAACCATCGCCTCAGCGACACGTTGCGTCTGTGTGAGTCGATGTTTGTCGATGTCCATCAACGCGATATGGCTGTCAGACAACTCGTCGAACGAGAGGATGTCGCCGATGAGTTTCTTTGCAAATACCATACTCCCAGCTCCGATTAGGGCAATCTTTGGCATTGCTACTACGTGTCTCTGGGTTTGTCATAAGTATTTCGCCGTGCCGCCCTCAGTTCTACTACAACTTATCGAGGCTTAGGGACGCGTGTGGTGTAAAGTAGCACACGTACTGTCTGAGTGTGTCCCGATGGGTCTTAGCGTGCGACCCCTACCTCGACACAACAGGTTGTGGGAACATCAATTTCATGAATCGTGAAATAGTTAATAAGTATAAATGGTGTAGAATGGTGCTCTCTTCGGGCTTTGTGGATTGATGGCGGTGAAATGCCCGTAACATCTTTCGTGACGCCATTTCACGTATCATGAAAACATCTATGTGTGATGATACCGTGAATTGAACTATGACAACCAACCGCTTTGACGTGGCCCAAGACGATGGATATCTAGCGACGACGACCGTTACGAGTTTCCGTATCATTGAGGCTCTAAAACGCCGCGACGGTGCTACAGTCCAGCAACTCGTCGAAGAGTTAGGGCTCGCCTCGGGGACCGTTTACAAACATCTCAACACGCTTCAGTCGATCCAGTATGTCGACAAAGATGGATCTGAGTACCGTCTCGGCCTGGGATTTCTTGAACTAGGTATTGCTGCCCGCACCCAGGCCGAGACGGTAA
>NZ_PSYW01000008.1 GCF_003383095.1 Haloferax sp. Atlit-12N | reverse complement strand
TCGGCTGGAGGGCGATTAATGACTGAATCACAACACCAAACATGCTCACAGGTAGATTGCCGTTGCAGGCTCGTCGTGTCACACAAGACGCGCCCTGTTCTGCAACGGGTGCGGAATCGCGTACCAAGCCATCTGCATCCACCCCTTGATAACTCCCTCGTGGGCCTCGTGCCCACCGAGTTTCGTACACTCGACAGTCGAGTTGATCGTCTACGAAGTGGTGAGCGAACTGCTCCGTCGAGAGATGCGCGAGCAGTTTGCTGGTGCGTACGCTGCGTCCCAGCAGTCCGACGACTGATGAGTACCTGGTGACGTACGAAGCCCTCACCAACGACTACTCAGACAGCTTACGCCGCCCAGCGTCGATACAATTCCAACAGGGAAGAGCTTCAGAGAGCTGTTCACACTCACAGGGCAGGTCTGCTGTGTCATCATCCCCGTACAATGTTGACCCACCATCTGCGACGACGCGCATCTGGACCGCAAGTTCGATTATTCGTGGGCGAATCGCGACCGCAACCCGGTGTTTACACGGATCGTCACCGCTCGCATCGGCGGGACACGAACACGAATCAGGCACACCATCCCGAATGCGAACGCGGTACTCGTGCGCGGTTGGGTCAGCATAGCTCTCGTTGCGTACACGGACATCGCCATCAAGGAGTTCGAATGCAAACGCCTCGTACTGCGCTCGCTTGAGGACACGCGTAGGTGGATCGAACTCTGGTAGTACAGGAATCATGGTAGCCAGCGCGCAATTCGCGCACCCCTTCGGGCGCATGAAAAACTGCGCCGGACGGCAGATGGGGTTAGACCGCGTCGAGTGTCGACAGAATCTCTTCGGCCGTCCCGCTAATCCGACCCAGTCGCTCTTGCAGCACGTCCGTCTCGTCGCCCTGCCACGCCGCGAGGTAGAACGCCGACCCACTCGTATCCAAGCCGAGGTATCGACCAACGACGTACGCAACGGCCTCCGCTTCGACCTCGCGTTTCGCCCGCTCAGTTGCGTCAGTAATGTCGAAGTGCAGAATCGCGTGGGCGTACTCGTGGATGATTGTTGCCGCGAGGTCCGCGCGGTTCGGGCGATTCTTCACTTCAACGGGTGGGGTGAGATCTTGGACACTTCGTGACTGGCAGACACCCTTCGCTTCGCCATGCCGCCACTCGTCGGGACCGACGATGCGGACGGTTACACCGAGGTCCGACGCGATGTTGGTGAGATCCTCGACGAGCGTATCAGGCTCACCGGTCGCCGCCGTATCCAGCTCTGGAAGTGGTTCGCCCTCAGTCTGTGAAATGTCGAAGACGGGCGCGGGCTTGAAGCCCACGAGGCCCTCTGACCACTCTTCGGGTGGCGTCTCATCGTACTCACACTCGCTGTTTTCGTGATAGCTCGGTGCGTTCCCACACTCGGGGCATTGGGTCGTGATGATCGGCGCCCAAATCCAGATTGCCGACTCGCCTTCCTCGACGTATCGGTCGAACTCCGCTTGCCACGTCCGGTAGCCGGCGACTTTCGTCGCCTCGGGGCATTGGAGGGTGATGAGGAGTGTGTTGCGGTGGGAGTAGTCGTGGAACCGGCTCTGGACGTCCAGCCACGCTTGGAACTGCTTGCTCGCCCGAGCGTTGTCGACGTCGTCAGCGAGGTCCGCAAGCCACTGTTCGATCGTGCGATGCATCTCATCGTGTCGCGTGTCGGTCTCGTCGAACGACACCGACGGGGAACTCGTTGTTGCCATTGGCTTCAGTTCTGATGCGTCTCTCCAGGACGCGCCGCACCCCTCTGGGGCGCACAAAAAACAGGCGAGACGACCTACTGGTCGGTGTCCTCGCACTCGAGGCTACGAAGGTACTGTCGACACTCGCCGAACAGGCCGCTCGCAGTCGCTTCGCCGGTCGTGAGGTGTCGAACCCACTCAATCGCCCAGCAGTACACGGGGTCGGACTCACCTGCCCCGTGGATGTACCACCAGCGAGCGGCATTGAGTACGACGAGCGGGTTTGTCGGCGGCCGTTCGCTCAGGAGGGACCACGTAATCGACTCGATTTCATCGGGAACGTCGGCTCGGGTGAACTCCGAACGATGCACGAGGTCGAGATCAACTGGAATCTCGTCGATCAAGACGTCTGACTCTGTTTGTTGGTGACTCATGGAAATCACGTCACACGGACTGTGTCTTCAGCCCGCACCCATCACGGGCACAA
Source organism: Haloferax sp. Atlit-12N (assembly GCF_003383095.1). Lineage (NCBI taxonomy): Archaea > Methanobacteriati > Methanobacteriota > Halobacteria > Halobacteriales > Haloferacaceae > Haloferax > Haloferax sp. Atlit-12N. The sequence goes on along the minus strand of NZ_PSYW01000008.1, from coordinate 6,015 downwards.
AAAATCTCGATGTCGCACGGGTACCGAGGAGTCTCTCGATCGACGCTATGCGAGATGCGACACCTCCTCGGGTTCGGAGTCGTCAGCGAACTCGTTGCGCTCGACTGGCGTCCAGTCTTCGGTCGTGGTTGGTGCCCACCAATCGACGTGGTAGTCACCTGGCGCACCGAGAATCTTAACACGTGCTTCGTCGTCGGGAAGCGGCCGGCGAAGTTTTTCGTCAACGTGGAGATTCCACGTCGTCGTCGCGTCGAATGTGATGATGACCGCCTCATCGTAGCCACGCGACTCAGGCGACTCACGGCACGTTACACTGGTATTGCACTCAGTGCAGAACACCCCCTCGAAGGGGATGTGCGTGAACGCTTCCGTGCCACACACCGGACACCACAGAAACTCGAACAGCGCCTCGTCGTGACGGAACACGCGCTCGAGACTCATCGATCATTCACCACCGTCGTAGGTATCGTGAGTGAATGGTGTGGAAAACGAGACAACTCGGCTACTGACGTTGGATTCAACATCTGTTACTGCGCCTCCGCCCCTTTGGGCGGCGCAAAAACAACGCCGTAGTGTAGACCTGCTGAACGCGCAATAGAGCTGAATGAGGTACCCTGTCGTAGGTCACGAATACAATCTGAAAGTGGCAGAGTGAGAGTACATTTCGTCTGTCTTCCTGTGGTGATTGCAGAGTAGTATCCCAATATGAGTCCGGTGCGACACACCACAGGAAGATTTACTCTGTGTCTACTGCTAACTCCGCGAGACCGTCGTCGTGTGAGGTCGTTCGAACGCGCTCGACAAACGCACGTGCAGCAGTGTCAGTCGCAAACACCGACGCATCATAGCCGACGGAGCCACCGAACACAGTCCACTCGTCGGTTACCACACCCCCAGACAGCGGGGTGTACTCAACACGATAGCTGTCAGCCGCGTCGTCGACGACGATTCGAACAGCGATACCACGATCAGGAAGTGTCTCTCTTAGGAGCATCATTGGGCACAGCCTCCAAAGTCAGTAATGGACATCAGCGGGAACGATCCACAGATGGTCGTTCGACCCGACGAATTGCTCAAGCCGCTCGCGATGCCGAACCCCGTCAGCGAACTCGTCGTAGAGGTACACCGCCGGTCCGCGGTATGCCCCGAGATTGTGGCACGCATGCCTGACAAGGTCCTCATCGCGCATGATCGCCGCGGCGTCAAGCTCGTCAACACCCTCTCGAACACGCTCGAGATTTCGCTCGAACTCGCGTGTCGTCGCCTGCCATCCACGTTCAAGGAGTTCCTGGCCGTCCTCCGAGCCAACGGGTGCTGCAACCGGGAGGTCACCCCACCGGGCGCTGCCGGCGACCGTTGTTGAGTCGTCATCAAACGTCACATAGTAGTCGAACACCGCGTCGGCGTGCGGTGCAGCACCCACCAGTTGGTCGAATACGTCAGCGGCCCGCGAGAGGGCTTGGTCTGTTGTCGATGCAGTCACGAGTGCGTAGATTACTTGGTGCATTCGTCGTCACCTCGCCGACTCAGGAGTCGATGTCTGTCCGACCCTTGCGCCGGCGCCCATCGCCGGCGCACACAAACACAACCCTACTACGATACACCAGAAGTTATCAAATACAAAAAGAGTTGAAGCAGACTGGGTGTGGCCGGGAACTAGGCTCCGGCCAGTATTTGCTGGCTGAAGTCATTCATTTTTCTCCTTCTAGGGAGTTATCGATGTCTTCCATGCTCATGCTGTATTCTGGGTTGTCTCGGAGGAACTGGTTGAAGTCGTCGTATTCTCCGCTTGTATCTTCCCATACATCTTCAATCAGAGAGTCATCTTCTACAACCGCGTACTGTGGATTTTCTGTTGTACCATAGATGATGTGGTTAGTATCTTCATCCATAACCATCTTCTCTAATACTTTCGACTGATTGTATAGCGTCTCGGATTTTATATCAATCTGGTTGAATGTTCTGAGTTTCTCTGTGAAGTCAACAACATATTCGGTTGTCGGAGCAACTGTATCGGAAGCTCCTGGTACCGGATTGTTTTCTGCGTGGAGTGAGTTAGACATTCCTCCGAATGCGCTTACTGCGCTCCTCTTTTTTTGTTCGAATCCCCACGAAGACGTGTCTTCGTCTTTTTCCCAGCCGAATCGTAGTGGGTGCCAGTACTCTTGGAATCCATCATTTTCTGGATCAAGGTATCCTGAATCCTCGATTAAGGGGTGTAGTTGTTGGTCATCTGCAGTCGCTGTTACTGGAGTTGAGACGGTCTCCATGAATCTGAGTTCTTCTGAGCCATCAGCGTTCTTACCGTAGATAAGTCCTGTACCGTGACCTAAGGTTTCAACATCCCATGCATGGACTTCAAGGCCTTGGTTGGTATTTTGCTCTATAGCTCTCTCGAGGGTGGGAGCATAAAGTGCATCTTCTGTAGATACTGGTCCTTTGTCAGTTCTAATTATTTGCCAGTTGAACAAGTAAGGATGTACCCAGTCGAGGGCCTCTCCTACGGTTTCTGCATTCCGGAATTCATCTAACTGGAATGAGCCTCCGTCTCTACGGCCACTAGCATTTGGATATTTGCTAATGCCCTGTTCTCCGCTCTTAATGGCCTCTATTTCTGGATTTCCTGTATCTGTTCCGATACTATCTACGAAGTTCTTTACCTCTGTAGGTTGGGCTTCTGCTAAGCTGGTGTAGTCGTTGTCGTGTCTCCATTCGTAGGCTACGAGATCAATTCCGAATTTGTTGAAGCCTAGTTGTTCGTGGCTGCTGTAAGTATCAAATACTACGTCTGAGGTAACGAATCCGCCCCGCTCTTCGATATAATTGTCCTGGATAGAGTTTTGGCTGATTTCTTCTCTCATTTTCTCGTTTCTCGCAGGAATTACATCGACTTTGTAATTGCCTGGTGTTGGCTTTACAGATGGTGCTGTATCCTGGGCCTGGTTACTTCCTGAAGAAGCTGTTGCGGTGAATTCCTGTTCCCCAGGCGTCATTTGTCCTGGTTGCACAGTAACTGTATTATCATTCCACTGGTCAGAATCAGGGCCTATCTGTACTTTCTCGTTGGATACATTGACTGATTCCACGTTGCCTGAGGTTTCTACCTGGAACTGGGCCTGGAAATCCGCGATATTATGATTTCTCCATATTGGCGGCAGCTTGTCTGGCTGCGAAGAAGTCGATATACTGATTGAGATATCTGCACTATTGGTAGGGGTTGTTTCCGTGGTGTTGTTGGGGTTCGCTATGTCTCCGTTGTTTTCGGTGCTGATGTTACAGCCGGCGAGTGCGGTGAGGAGTCCGGTGGTTCCGAGGAGGAGGTGTCGTCGTTTCAAAGAGAGATGGCACCTGGTTATTGTGTCTACGTAGTCGTGTCACTACTTTATAGCTTGAGGGAGCTCGTCCCATCTGAGATTGGGTGTGTAGTCAGATGCTACCCGTTCTCCGGCAACGATCTGATAGAAGAGGTGGTACTGGATGAACTCTGTATCTGCGTCACACGATTTCTGTTAGTTCTACGGAACTCAACAGAGCCCCCTGATTCATTCTCGTACCAATATCAGGAATCTGGATCAGGTCCGTACTGCGGCGTTCGACATACGGAACACCGCCAGACAGGCTCTCCAGCCCACGCTGCGGGTGGGCTGTCGTCGCGTGAGTCGAACCGATGCGGTGTCTGCTCCCCACACGACTGACAGCGGAGCAATTGCCGTGTTGGCGAGGCTGACGACGACTGTGACGACGAGACATCAGCAGACGCTCGCCGAAGCGCAATCGCTGGGACAACCCATGTCTCCGAGTCAGAGAGTAACTGCTCACGACGGGACTCCTCAGTAATCTGCGTCCCAGCAGCGTCGTACCACCGGGAAGCAGAACCCTCCGTCGAAGGAGAAGCAGACCACAACGAGACCGACCGTGCTTTCGCCACGAAGCCATCAGCACGCGATCCAGTCGCTGGAACAACGTCCGGGAGGTGGCCCCACCGTGTTCGGAGTGGCTCCGCGATCGACTGTTCGAGCGCCGCAATGCGTGTACACTCGTCGATAGAGGATGAGTGGGACTTCTGCAGTAATCGCGCTGCTGCAGTCCCTTTTGCGAGTGCACCTCGCGAGGACTGTGACGTGACGAGCAGGCAGATGATTCCGTGGAGTGTTTGCTCGTAGGGTTCAGAGGCGCTGTCAGAGACTGAGACGTCCTGTTGGAGGCAGAACCGACACTGGCTCTGAGTCGATGAGATAGCTCGCTCGCAGGACTGACAGATGTTCGTGTCCGACTCGTCGCCGGCTGGGTGGTCGCGCTCCCAGATCACATCGCCGTGCTCGGCGTGGTCGGGTTCCAGCTGTGCGTCTGTAATCTGCGTCGCTTCGCCATACGGTTGAAATTCCGCGGTCTGGTCACGGTAGGGGCATACCGCGTCGTGGCTGTACGTTCGGATATAAACGTTCGTCCAGCGAGGCCACTCTGAAACCCGGCCGTGGCCAACAAACGTATATGTATTCTTAAACTAGCTGCGGACAGCAAAATGCACGACTTGACCGGGTTCCAACGCGACCTGCTGTACGTCACCGCCGGCTTGGACGAGCCACACGGCCTCGCAATCAAAGACCAACTCGAGGACTACTACGAAACCGAGATCCACCACGGCCGGCTGTATCCTAATCTCGATACACTCGTCGAGAAGGGACTGCTCGACAAAGGCGAGAAGGACCGCCGAACGAACGTCTACGCGATCACAGCCAGAGGTCGCCGAGAAATCGAAGCCCGTGACGACTGGGAACAACAGTATACCAGCGAACTCACAGGATAACCAGAGTCAGATCAGAATGAGACTCACAATCGACATGAGTAACTGGCACTCAGACATCTCACAACGGTGTTTTTCTCTCCTTCCTCGTCTCAATTTACTATTGGAAACGGGACCACGTTCTCTCCAGTAACAGAGGTCGTGGCTGCGCGCGCAGCGGCTGCGAGCACGGAGCGGAGGGTGGGGCGGTGGGGCCTGGGTCGGACCGGCCACCAACAAAAAAGAGGGCTGCCTCGCGCTGTTAGGCGTCCCACCAAGCGTCGCGCTCGGGGAAATGCACGGTCGTCCAGCCCGTCAGGGCAATCGAGACACGCCCGTCGTACCAGTTCCGCGCCGCTCCGTGAATCCGCACGCGTTCGCCCTCACAAATCCACGGCACGTCCGAGGCCTTCCAACTCGTCAGCTTCACCTGCCCAGTTTCGTCTTCGAGGAGCCCCACTTGCTGAATCGCCGGCGACTCAGACTCCCACACCGTTGTCAGCGTCCCTTCAACGCACACCTCGCGTCGCGACACGCCCTCAAGCTTCCCGATTGGTACCATCGTCCCCGGTGCACCTTCGAGTTCCTCGAACACGCTCACAGTTGCCGACATCATGTCCTTGCCGCTCAACACCGCCTCGCTCAGCCGCCGACTGATCGCCGCTCGCGACCACCCATCCAGCTTCTCCGCTAACCGTGTTGCCTGAGAATTCACTGCGCCCAACTGTGCTTGGGTCAGCTCCGTCCGGGGATCTGCCCGGTCGAGGTCAGCCATCGGATTCACGCTTGCCGCGCGCTTCTGGAACTGCCGCCGTCGCTCAGCGCTCCGTTCGGCCGCAATCACCCGCGACCGCGCCTCACGGCCCTCTTGCGACCCCAGTTCCGCACGAGCACTAATCCGTTCGAGTTCCGCTTCCCGCGCTCGAATGCGCTCTTCTTGGGCCAACGTCACCCCGTCAATCCGCTCGTCGCTCGTGTCTGCGATCCCGTCAGGGTGGTTCGCATCCACCTTTGCTTGGATCTCCTGTTGCACCGTCGCCTGGAACTGTGGCGTCTCGTCGACGACCTCAAACCCGTCTTCGTCGACTGTCTTGTCATCCGCTTGCTCGAACGCCTGTTCAGCCACCGAAACTACCTTTCGACTGGAGTTGTTACTAGACATTGTAGTTCCTGAAGGCGCTGACGCGCCAACGCCCGCGACTCCACTCGCGGGATTCTCACGAACCAACACT
>NZ_PSYW01000007.1 GCF_003383095.1 Haloferax sp. Atlit-12N | reverse complement strand
CTGAACTCCAAGACCTCAAAAAAGAAGGGACGTGCCCGAAATGCGGACAGTCGGTCGACGAAACACACGTGACTGATGAGGTTGCGGACCTCGAAGCGCAGATCGATAACGCGGAGTCTGCCCTCAACGATGCGAGAGAGACCGAGGCAGCGCTCCAGTCGGAGAAAGAGTCACTACAGGACCTCCGTGATGATGTCATCGGCGTCATTCAGTTCCGCGAGAACACACTCGTCGACGCACAGGAGGACGTGACGTCGATCCGGGACGAGGCGGCCGACGTAGAGACTCACATCGATGATCTTGAAGAGACTATCGAGGACCGTGAGGCGACAATCACCGAACTGGAGGGTGAAATCGACGATCTCGACGAACGCGTAGCGGACCTTGACGACGAGATCGAAACCGTCACCGCTGACGTCGAGACCGGGGACGAGGTGCTCAGCACGTTCGAGGCGGTCCGTGAGCAGCGTGACACGGTCGACACGCTCGAAACCGAGGTCGAAGACCTCCAGAGCGATATCGAAGACGTGGCCGATACCATCGACACGCTCGACGAGGAAATCGCGGATCTCAACGGCGATATTACTGACCAGGAAGAGACTGTCGAGGACGCGGAAGCCGCCCTCGAAGCTGCGGACGAGCGCGTCGAACAGCTCGACGACGCCCGAAAGACGGTCGAAGACGCAGTCGAACGCTACGACGACATCGCCGACCTCCGAACCACGATTCAGCAGGAACAGCAGTCTATCCAGCACGCGCGTGACCGGATCGAGAATCTTAACAGCCAGATCGCCCGTCTCCGCGAGGAGAAAAAAGACATAGAGGACAACCTCGGCGAGAAGGATATCGAGGACCTCCGAGACGACTTGGACCAGGTCGAGGACCTCGTCGAGAAACGCCAAAACCAGCGTGACGACCGGCAGGAGAAACTCCAAAATACCCGTGACGAGCGGACACGCCTGGAAGCAGCACTTGAGAACTTCCGTGCGACAAAGGCACAGATCGATCTCTTGGAGCGGAAAGAGCGCTGGGCGCAGGAAGTCCACGACGAGTTTGACTCGACGATTGCCATCTACGAGAGCACGAAGTCCGTCCTCCGTGAGCAGTACCTCGCGTACATCAATGAGTACACGAACGATATATTCAAAGAGATCTACAAAAACAGCAGCTACCAGCAGGTCCTCATCGAGGAAGCGTACAACGACCGCAGCGGGAGCTACGAGTACGACATCCGCCTGCTGCGCGACGACGGAACGACCGAGGATCCGAGCAACGCCAGCGGCGGCGAGCGCGCCATCGTGAATCTCGCGCTTCGCGCCGGCATCTACAAGCTCATCGCCGAACTCAACGGCGGCAACCAAGGCCAGCTCCCGCCGTTCATCCTCGACGAGCCCACGACATTCCTCGATGAAGGCCACGTGGGCCAGCTCGAACAGATGCTGACGACGATCCAGGAGTGGAACGTCCCGCAGATCATCGTCGTTTCACACGACGAGAGCCTCATCCACGGCGCTGACCACGAGTGCTACATCACCATCGACGAGGCGTCGAACACGAGTCAGATCACGATGCGGACTGCGGGGGACGACTGAATGGACGCGGACGCGCTCGGCATCGTCCGCGAGATGTTCGACCACGTCGACACGAACATTCCGCGCGACGTCACGTCACAATCCGAGTACGCGCGCGAGCTGTTCGCTCACCTCGCACTCGACGGCGGCCGCGTGAGCGCGCTCGATGACCCGTCATACCGGAAGACACGGATCGACGAACTTGGGACGTGGACTGGTGACCCGTGGGGCAGTCCAACGTACGGGCTCGACGCGAGCACCACCCGGCCCTTAGAGTTCAACAATGGACTCATCGTGGACACGGCGTACGCCAAGATCGGCGTCGCCGGCGCGAACACGGACAAACGTATCGAGGACACGGGCACCATCGAAACCGTCGTCTATCTCGCCGACAGCGAGAGCACGCTCCACCCCCAGCAGTTCGAAACGGACCACGTCGCCGGTGAAGTCGTCCAGTTCCCATCGACCCAACGCTCGGCGACGCTCTCGAAGTCCGTCGCCACGGCCGCACAAGGCCTCGCCGAAAGCTCGCACGCAGCTGCAAACGTGGATGCGTTCGATGGCGTGTTGTTCATCGACGGCGCGGTCTACCCGCTCGGCGTGCTCTACTGGGTTCTTCTCGACAAAGTCGGCCGGACGACACCCGTTGGAACGTGGGAGAAACCCGACGAGATCGTCCGCAACTACATCGACGTGATCGACACCCAGTACGAGCAGGGATTCCCCGTTGTCGGCGTCGTCAAGACCTCCACCATCAGCCAACTCCTCGACGCCCTCGACGAGAAACTCGGGGCGAACGATATCACGGGTGAGCGCGGGACAGCCCCAGACGTGCCGTGGACGCGCGACCACCAGTTCATCGCAGAGGTACTCCGCGACGAGAGCCTCGAACACCTCACGTACACGTCCTGGTTCGTCCACGAACAAGCCCCGGTCAACGGCGAGGCGTTCGAACTCCTAGAGCCCTACAGCAGCGAGCTCTCGCACGGCGCACCGGAAGACTACCGCCGCGCGTTCTTCTACGTCCGACTCCCGAAGACCGGCGGTGTCCTCCGCGTCGAAACGCCGCAGCTCATGATCGCCGACGCGGCGACACGCGACGAACTCCAGTACAAGGTACTGAAAGAGATTGCACAGACGCAAGACGTGCCGCGTGCCGTCAAGCGCGCCGACCGCATCGCCCGAGTGAGCCCCGAGAACCGCGACACGATACGCGACTTCCTCACGACCGCCGACTACGCCCACGACTACAACTGGGACGGCCGCTGGAACGACATCGAACAACCACCAGAAACCCAATTCCAACAATGAGCGACGACCTAGACGATCTCCTCGAAAACGACCCCGGCGCAGACGACGAATCAACTGAAACCGAATCCACCGCCATGACCAAACAGGCCACGGATGGTAGTGCTGACGTCGAATCCGAAGCGAACGTCCCCGAGACATCCGTCCCGAACGCGCTGACCGATTCCGACGAAGATGAGCTCGGCCACATCGTCGCCAGCGAAGAAATCCACGTCACCCGCAGCGACTACAAAGTCAATGCGTTCGTGAAAACCAACTGCCGTGACGACGTCTGCGTCGGCGACTACGTCCAAATTCCATACCCCGAACCAGACCCGACCGAGCAACCCGACGAACTCTTCGCCATCGTCGACGGACTCCGATACGAACCCTACACCGAACTCGACGACAAATCCGACACCCACAACCGGATTACGGCAGCCCACACCCTCGACGAGACAGAATTCGTCCTCGTCGCCGAACTCGAACCAATCGCCATCATCTCCGCCACTGACGATGACCTCGAACGTAGCATCGTCAACAAAATCCCGAAACCCAATACGCCCGTCGCACTCTCCCTCGACGAAGAATACCTCCGAACCGGCCTCAACATCCCGCACGACGGCGTGTTCGCCGGATACCTCTCTGTCGGCGGCGACCGAATGACCGTCGACGGCGACCCACTCCCCTACTTCATCAACAACCCCGGCATCGACCCCGTAACCAATGAAATCGAATCCGGTGAACCCGCGATCTTCCGGCACACCCTCGTCGCCGGCTCAACCGGGAAAGGGAAAACACACTTCACGAAGAACCTGCTCCGCCAGTTCGCCACCGATAAGCGATACCCGATAGAGAACCACCAGACCGGCGACACTGAACACAGCCGCCTCAACCTCGTCATCCTCGACCCCGAAAACGAATACTCCGAAATGCGGAACGACAACCCCGAACTCCGCAACGAGGACGAACTCATTCAACGGCTCGAACGGCAAGGCATCGAAGTCGGCGGCATCGACAACTTCGAGACATTCATCCCGGACATCGGGAACACCAACGCCCCGAGTACCGGTGAGAGTCGAAGCCTCACGATCCCCTTCTCGCTCGTCGAGCACCGCCCGCAGCTCCTCATGCCGTACTCTCCGACGGAAGTCACACGCGGTGCCCTCGAAAACTGCATCGACGCGTACTTCTCCGACACTGACACGCCGACGTACGACGGGTTCCTCCAGTACCTTCGCACCAACGAAGACGCAGAAAGCCCGCTCCGCCAGCGATACAACATCGAGGACGGTACATGGGGCGCAATTATGCGTCGCGTCACCGACGCCGCCTACCGCGACGTCTTCGACCACGGCACTAACCCCCTCCCCGACGTGTCAAACGCCGTGTTCCGCGAAGGCCAAGTCACCGTCATCCCAACCAGCCACCTCCACGGCGCAAAAGAAGAACTCACCATCCTCTCCATCCTCTCCTACATCATCGACAACAAAATCGACGACTACAACGTCGACCCCAACGTCAAAGACACCCCACTCCTTGTCGCCGTCGACGAAGCCCACAACTACGTCTCCGACCCAAGCACCCTCCGCGAACAGTACATCGTCAACCGTGCCCGTGACGCCGTCAAACAAGGCCGCAAAGACAAACTCGGCCTCTTCATGATCACCCAAAACCCCGAAGACATCGACGGCGACATCCTCAAACAAACCAACACCAACATCTTCCTCGGCCTCCGCGAAGAAGTCATCACCAAAGTCCCCTCCATCCCCCACGGCTACGAACAAGACCTCCAAAAATACGGGAAAGGCCAAGCCGCCATCAAAGCCCCCGACGTCGAAGCCGTCGAAGTCACAGGGCTACAATACTGCCTCACCCAACACAGCAACTGAGGAGCCACTTCGTACAGATTCAACGATACACTCTTTCGTATGCACGCGACGGGTGAGCAGTGGTTGCCTGGAAGGTCGGTTATCGATCTCTCCGACCAGAATTCCGTTGTATACGGCTCTGTTGAACTCCTATTTTTGCGATACCCTTTCCGCTTAGTCAGCCATTAGATTGAGCATGCTTAGTGAACAGCGCATTCGTGTGAGCAGGCGCGAACCGAAGTGATCTCAGCAGTAACGACTTATCAGACAAGTCGGGGCCTGCTCAGGACGGAAAATCTTAGTCAGGTGCCCGATAGGCAGTTGCCGTGATTAGGACAAGAAGCACGACCAAATCTCCTACTTGAGGTCCCGTCTCACAACCAGTATTCCAAAGAATCAACCGATGGTTTTCTGCAAGGTGCATCGGCAGCGGTCGTGGGGAATCCAGTGCTGCACACGTTCAGGAGTGCCATCTTCAAACTTCTGAGCATTAGCGAACAAGATCGTCTGTAGCTCTTCGACTGAAATACTTCCATCTTGTTTCTCGATTTCTTCAGCTGTGGCTTCACAGACTGGAGAAACACCTCCATCACCAGGCAACATCCACTCCACACCAGAGACGACATCACTCTCCTGAACCTGGCGGACGTGAAACCGAGTCATAATCCCGGCTTCCTCATTCCAGATAATCGTCTTGATCTGTTCCCGAGGCAGATCCAGTCCTTCCTGATCAACGTGACGCGCCGTTTTATCGTATCCCCAACCCTCCCGGTGGCCAGTAATTATCGCATCAATCAGTTTCTCAGCCTGACTCTGTGTAACGTCATAGAATTCGTGTATAATGTCGCGGTGCTCATCTCGGGAGAGCTCACGCGGCATCGGATCCATATTGAATCCAGCCTCAGCCATAGCATCCACATCCATATCATCAGCAATCTGCTCAAGCAGTTCTTTCATCTCCTCCTCATTCCCATCCTTATTCGATGATTCTCCGGAAACCAGAGATCGGAGGCCCTCGAAGATACCCATACAAAACCCGTTCAAGAGCCAGCGATGTCAATCAACAGGGTAGAGAGAATAAGAGAATGAGAAAAAACATCACCGAGCAGGGGTCGGTCAGCTGGAGCGATATCGTCTCCAAGAGCCAACGCCCCAAGCTCAAACCCGTCCAGAGTGGCGAATAACGCTCCACCCTTCGCTTTGTTGCATACTGTCAGCGCAGTCGTAGCTACCAGTTGATCAGTACGTAATCGTATCTCGCACGTTGGTTCTACTAGTGCCGAAGGATTTCAACAGAGCTGATTCTCCCCAAATCAAGTTCGCCGGCGAAATTACCGGCCTTCCCTACTGCCTCACCTAACCCAGCAACTGAGATTATAGGGAACCGGTTGTTTGATGAATAGAACTAAATGACTATTCTGGCACATAATGTATCATGAAGCGTGTCCCCGTCTCCTCAAGCAACCTCAGCAGTGTAGGATATGACGAGTCGACTCAACTTTTGGAGATCGAGTTCAACGGGGGGAGAGTCTACCAGTACTTCAACGTTCCCCAGGGAATCCATCAGGAACTCATGAGTGCATCTTCGCATGGAAAATACTTCCATCGGAATATAAAAGACAACTATAGCTACGACCAGGTCAAATAATGCGAATCAGTTTAATCCGTATCAAAGATACTCGAACTGAGAGGGCGGAGTCGTGAGTGACGGGCTGACCCACGTCTCACGACTCTCGGTGGAGAACATCGGGAAATTTGAGGACTTGACACTCCAGCTGACCCCGTTCACACTCTTAGTGGGCCCTAATGATGCAGGAAAGACCACTCTCTTGGAGGCATTACAGACCGTATGTAATCATTCGAAACTGGACATTAAGCAGGTCCGACGGGATGTGACACGAGATACCGGAAGAGCCTCCGACGCCTCAATTGAGGCGATCATCGAAAACCCACCCGACGATCTGGCGGATCGTACCAATCTTGAGGAGGACGATGCTGCAGGACTGAAGATAAAATGGGATGTAACCGGGGGTTCAGAAGAAGATGTTTATTTGGAGTCTCCAGACCACTATCTCAGAGAGCGGGTTCCTGAAGACGAGCGGCTCCACGAATGGGACTATTTAGCGGATGAGGAACGGGAAATTCTGGATGATTACGATATTGAGCCAGGGAGCAACGCTAGTAAACGAGAAGACCAGTTCGAGGAATTGAAGGCTGAGATCCTCGAAGATCCTGAAGATACCTGTCTTGATTGGGTCTCTTGCGGAACTAGAGAATTCGGTCGTTTAGCTCCAGCCAGTGAGCAAATCGATACCGAGGATGTCGACAGCCCGATCAATTTACTCGCAAAGTTACTCCGTCAGGAAACCAGATCTTTCCTCTATGCAGAGGATGAGAACGGTGACAAAAGAGGAGTGGACGAGCTTGTCGAAATTGAAGAACAGGCGACGGATGCTCTCAATGAACGACTCGAAAGCCTTTCCGACAGGATGGAGCGATACCTTCCTGGACTAGACCAGATCACGGTAAACCCTGAGTGGAGTTTTGTAAACGGAGCAGATCTCTCCAATATCGTGCTTCGTCGTGATGGCGAACAGGTACCACTTCAAGAACTGGGTGGTGGGACTAATGCCCGTTCTGCCCTGTCGATGCTTGAATGGAGTGCGGAGGCAAATGAAGGAAAAGAGTCCGTCATCCGGACGATGGATGAACCTGATCACCGACTCCACTTTGATGTCCAACGGAGGCTGATCAATCTTCTCCGGAGCGACATCTCGGATGAAGATAGTTATCTCTCCCAGTGTCTCGTCTCGACTCATAGTCTGATTATGGTCGATGGTACGCCCTTACACGAAGTGGTCTATCTCCCGGAAGAAGTGGATGCGAACGACGAAAGAGCTCCGTTAGTTTCGAAAGACGAAGCAGAAGCAGAGGATTTCATGGGCAACATCATGGCTGGTTTGGGTCTCTCTGCTAGCTGGGTCTATCTCGAACGAGCGATGATTGTCGTAGAAGGTGCAACTGAACACAAATATATCGAAGAACTATACCACCGAGTCACCGGCAGTACTCTCGTCGAGGATGGAGTCCAAATCTGGGATAGCCAGGGATGTGGTCATATCGTTAAAACTCTCAAACGACTCCAGGATAGCGGCCGAGCACGAACGTTTGTCATCCTTGATTCCGATGCAAAAGAGCGATCCTATTCAGAGGATACGCTTGAACACCAGCTTGAGGATATGTACGAAGTCGGTGGTTCAGAACCAGAGCTCGTCTGGGTCGGCGACAAAGAACTTGAGGACACGTGGAAGAAGAACGACTTAGTCCAACTCGCCGAAAAGCACTGGCCGCGTGCAGATGGCAACGACTGGGAGGAAATCCATTTTCAGTCAGTAGACGATGCAGAGAAACCGAGCGGAAAGATAGTCGATGTTATTCAAAGTGGCTGCGCACGCAATATCCAAGACTGCCCCAGTGTGACAAAGCCAAATATTGGGCTTAGGATGGGGAGGTTAGAGGATGTGGAACACCCCCCAGAAATCATCGATCTCATGGAACACGTCCATGAATACTGTAACCGGGACTGAAGAATGAGCGTACAATGACACCACGTCACCTACAGTTCGACGACGGAGAGGAGTTCAAGATCCAACTCCTCGGTATCTTCCTCCACGAACTCGCACACACCAGAAAACCGTTCCCCGAACAAACACGGGAATTCGGAAGCGTACTTACGGAACTGCTCGGAGAAGTCGGTGTGGAGGCACTTTCGTAACATGGGCACACTCGTCTTAGACATCGAAACCGCAAGTCCATTCGAAGAACCACCCGAGAACTCCAACGGCACCAAATACTACGAATGGTTTGCCGTCAGCCTCGCATACGCCGATGAGTTAGCGACCACGCCAGAAACCGAAGTTATGTTCCGCCGCGGCGGCTGGGACGACTCCCACACTATCGACCTCTACCAGCGAATGTTCAACTGGTGCGACCAACGAGACATCGAGCGACTGCTCACCTACAACGGTGCCTGGTTCGACGGAAAGCACCTTCTCAACTGGGCCAGCGACATAGACGACACCACAGACCACACGTTCCGAGAACAAACCGAGGCACTATTCGAGAACCACATCGACGTCGCCCTCGCTGCCGCCGATGAGTACTCGGATGAACTCTGAGACGAGCAGCACATCCTCCCAGACTGGAAAGCATACAACCTCGCCGAAATCGATAACGACGGCGTCTGGTACGACGATTACGACTTCCCAGAGACCTACCTCTCAGAGAGAGACGAGTCCGCTGTCCAAGGTAAACACATCGGCCAA